>NZ_JBFATR010000028.1:0-89063 GCF_040678395.1 Streptomyces sp. NPDC052687
CCCGCCCGGACCACGCGTCAGCGAGTGGTCCGGGCGGGCCGCTGCCGCCTTGTCGTGCGGTGAGGGAACGGGCGGTGCGTCCGCCGGCAGCCCTTCAGGGGGTGTGAGGGCCGTGGTGTCCGGGCGGTCAGATGCGGCCTCCGGTCAGGCGGGTGATCGGCCCCTGGCCGCTGCGCTCGACGAGGCGGCCCGCCACGAAGGACGCCGTGGCCAGGGCCGTCACGCCCGTCGCGGTTCCGGCGGCGATGAGCTTGCGGTTCTTGACGACGGTCCACGCGGTGCCGGCGACCGAGGCGACCTGGCCGGCGGCCGATACGACGGTCTCCCGGGTGCCCGCGAGCGCGCTGCTCGCGGAGGACACCGCCCGGGACGCCCCGGCGGACGCCGACCGGGCCGCCCGCGCGGCGGTGGCACCCGGCGACGCCGCCTTGTCCGCCGCCTTCGTCGCGGTTCTGCCGCCCGCCGCCGCGGTCGACGACGCTGCCTTCCCGGTCTTCTCGGTCTTCTCGGCTGCCTTGGTCGCGACCGCCTTCGTCGTACGGGCGGCGCGCGCCGTCTTGCCTTCCTGCTCCTGTGAGTTGGCCATGGAGAGCGCGTTACCGCATCCGCCGCGGGCAAACGCGGCCGTCCCGGCGGGGTGCGGCGACGACGGCTGGCTTCGGCTACGACGGCCGCGTCCGGCCACGACGGCGACGAGAGCAGCGGCCGGCCACGACGGCTGCGTCCGCCACGACAGGCGTCCGACCACGACGGCCGCGTCCGGCCACGACAGGCGTCCGACCACGACGGCCGCGTCCGGCCACGACAGGCGTCCGACCACGACGGCTGCGTTCGACCGCGTAGCGCGGGTAGACGGACGGAAAGGAGCCGAGCGCTCCGTCCGGCACACACGTCCGGCACACACGACTCACGGAGGTTGTCATGCCCGGCATACTCGACCGCATCAAGCGCTACAGCCGCACCCCCCAGGGCCGGCGGACCGTCGCCTCGGCGCGGCGGGCGGCGTCGGATCCCCGCAACCGCGCGCGGGCCCGCACGCTCCTCGGCAAGCTGCGCCGCCGGTGACCACCGGCCCGTGCCCCGGCCGCACCCCCGGGTGCGGGCGGCGGCGGGCGCATATCCCGCCCCGGCGGGGGCATCCGGGCTCCTGCCGGTATCGAACACACCGCCGGGGCGGGTCGACGACGGGAGGGCAGCGGCCATGGCGACGGGATCGTCCGTGACACAAGGGGGCCTGCGGGCCCGACTCCGGCCGGGGCGCGGCGCGGGTGCCGCCCGCGCCCGCCGGGCGGCGAACGGTTCCGTCGTCGACGCCGCGGCCCGCTGGGGACTGGTGGCGCGCGGCACGATCTATCTGCTGATCGGCGTGCTGGCGCTGCGCATCGCCGACGGCAGCGGCGGCTCCCGGCAGGCGGACAGCAGCGGAGCCGTCCAGGAGCTGGCCCGGCAGCCGTTCGGCGAGACGCTGGTGTGGGCCATCGGCATCGGCCTGGTCGGCATGGCCCTGTGGCGGCTGACCGAAGCCGTCTTCGGAGCGTCCGGCCCGGACGGCGACAAGGCCTCCAAGCGCGCACTGAACGCCAGCCGCTGTGTCTTCTACGGTTTCGTGGCGTTCTCCGTGCTGACGTTCGTCACCTCCTCCAAGAACAGCGAGGGCAGCGACGCGACCTCGCGGGACCTCACCGCCCGGGCCCTCGAACTCCCCCTGGGACGCTGGCTGGTGGGCCTCGCGGGACTCGTCATCCTCGGCGTCGGCGTCGGGATCGGCGTCCGCGCGGCCCGGCGCACCTTCCACAAGCACCTCAACAGGGCGCGGATGTCCCGGCGGGCCCGGCGCGTCGTGGACGTCCTCGGCGTCACCGGCGGCGTGGCGCGCGGCCTGGTCTACGCGGCGGCCGGCGTCTTCGTGGTCACCGCCGCGGTGCAGTTCGACCCCGGGAAGGCCAAGGGCCTGGACGGCACGCTGCGCTCCTTCGCCGACACCCCGGCCGGGCCCTGGCTGCTCGGTCTGGTGGCGCTCGGCCTGGCCGTCTTCGGCCTGTTCTCGATCGCGATGGCCCGCTACCGCAGGGTCTGAGCGAACCCCCGACCCGACCCCGTTCCCCGGCCCCGTGCGGACCGAACCTCAAATGTTGCTCTGAAGGTGGATGCGACAGGGTTCGGCGCCCGGGGCCGGGGCCATACCCCCCTCACGCCTGCTGGAGAGCGCGGAGGTGGGGGACCATGCGGCGACTGGGAACGGGCATCGGGTGGCGGCCGGAGATCGCGGACGCCGTCGAGGCGATGCCGGGCGTCGACTGGGTGGAGGTCGTCGCCGAGAACGTCTGCCCCGGCCATCTGCCCGACTCGCTGCGGCGGCTGCGCGAGCGCGGCGTGACCGTCGTACCGCACGGGGTCTCCCTCGGGCTCGGCGGCGCGGACCGACCGGATGCGGGCCGGCTCACGGCGCTGGCCGAGCGGGCCGAGGCGCTGGGCTCGCCGCTGGTCACCGAGCACATCGCGTTCGTCCGCGCGGGCGGCCCGCTGACCGCCTCACCGCGGCTGGAGGCGGGACATCTGCTGCCGGTGCCGCGCACCCGCGACGCGCTGGACGTGCTGTGCGAGAACGTACGGATCGCCCAGGACGCGCTGCCCGTGCCGCTCGCGGTGGAGAACATCGCCGCGCTGATCTCCTGGCCGGGCGAGGAGATGACGGAGGGCCAGTTCCTGTACGACCTCGCGGACCGCACGGGCGTGCGGCTGCTGATCGACGTGGCGAATCTGCACACCAACCACGTCAACCGCGGCGAGGACCCCGCCAAGGCGCTCGCCGAACTGCCCCTGGAGGCCCTCGCGTACGTCCATGTCGCGGGCGGCTTCGAGCGCGACGGGGTCTGGCACGACAGCCACGCCCACCCCGTCCCGCGTCCGGTTCTCGACATCCTCACCGACCTCGCCTCCCGGGTGTCACCGCCCGGAGTGCTGCTGGAGCGGGACGAGAACTTCCCGGAGGCGGAGGAGCTGAGGGGCGAGCTGCGGACGATCCGCGCAGCCCTGGCGGAGGGCCGCGCGAGGGCGCGGGCGGCGGGCGCCCCGGCGAGCGCCCCGGCGAGCGCCCCGACCGCCTCCGCCGGCGCCACGAAGGCCTCGGCCCCCACGCCGCAAGCCTCCGCCGCCGCCCCGACCGCCTCCGCCGCTCCGGAGGCACCCGCCGATGCCCCGGAAGCCTCCGCTCCCGCCACAGCTCCCGCCCGGGAACGGCTCGCCCTCGCCCAGACCGCCCTGCTCTCCGCGCTCGTCGCCGGGACACCCGTGCCGGAGGGGTTCGACCGGGCCCGGCTGGGCGTGCAGGCGCGGGCGCTCGCCGGGAAGCGGGCCGGTGTCGTGGCGAAGGTGGCGCCGGAGCTGCCCGCGCTGCTGGGGGACGCGTACCGGACGGAGTTCCTCGCCTACGCGCACGGCCGCCCGATGACCGGCGGCTACCGGCGCGACGCCCTGGACTTCGCCGAGCACCTGCTGCGCTCCGGCCGCCTGGAGGCGCGGGTGCGGCGCGAGGTGCGGGCGTGGTGGCGGGAGCGGTCCGGCCCGGTGCCGTACTCGGCGCGTCCGGCCGTACGGCTCGCCCGCGGCGCCCGACGGGTCCTGCTGCGGCGCTGACCCGGCCGCCTCCCGGCCGGTCGCCTCCCGGCCGGCCGGACCACGCCCGACGGCCACGGAACAGACCCTCACATTCCGGCAACGCCCCGTCCGGATCCTGAACGGGGCATGGCATTCCACGGACCGACGGCATAGAAACACGGCATGTTCTGGGTCCCGCTCCTGCTCCTCGCCTGGTCCGCCGCCGGTGCGGCGTGCGCCTCCCTGTGCCTCGCCGCCGTACGCACGGCCGCGGCGGACACGGACCGAGCACACGAACTGACGCTCTACGAGGCCGCGTTCCTGTCCGGCGGTCCCGTGCGGGTCGCCGATCTCGCGCTGCTCTCGATGGCCCGTCAGCGCCGCCTGCTGCTCGCGCACACCGGCTGGGCAACCGTCGTCGACCCGCGCGGGCGGGACGACATCGAGCGCTCGGTGATAGGAGCGATCGGCCCGCGCGGGCAGTCCCCCATAGCTCCGGTCCGGGCCGCCGCCGCGACCACCGACGCGGTGCGCGGGCTCGCCGACCGGCTGGTCCGCGCGGGTCTGGCCGTGCCGGCCGGGGCCCGGACGACGGTCGCGGCCGGTGTGCGGCGGGTGCGCGCCGCGGCCGCCGCCGTGGTCGTGCTGGGCGTCACCGCGCTGCTGCTGCCCGGCGAACCGGGGCTGGAGCGGCCCCTGATCGCCTGCTGGTTCGCGCTGCCGCTCGTCCTCGCCCTGAGCTGCCTGGCCCTCGCGCGCATCGAGGCGCACCCGTACTCGCGGTGGGCCTCCCCGGCCGGGCAGCGGCTGCTGGCCGCGCTGCCCCGGCACCACGGCGACCACACCGACGACCGCGCGTACCTCACCGCGGTCGCCGTCCACGGCGTCCGCGCCGTCGGCGAACCGGAACTGCGGGCGGCGTTCGACCGCCGGCACTGACCCGGCGCCGGTCCCTCCGCCGGCCCCGCCCCGCCCCGAATCCCGGCGACACCTGTTCGGGGGGGTGCGGAAGCACGGGCGGCGACACCGGACCCCCGGTGCTTGCCTTCGGTGACACGCGAACGAAACATCCCTTTTGTCGCTGCCGCGCACCGAAAGGGAGTACGCGATGAGAGCTGCCGCCCTCTACACGGCCGCCGGGTCCCTGCTGCTGACCACCCTCGCCGCCGCCCCCGCCGGCAGCGCTCCCCGCACCCCGGCGCCCCCGGAGGCGAGCGGCACCGCGGTGGCCGTCGCCCGGGCGGCCGTGCAGGGCGTCGAGTTCGGCCCGTGCGACGGCGCCGGCCAGGACCTGCCGGGCCGGATGGAATGCGGCACGGTACGGGTCCCGCTCAACTACGCGCGGCCGGGCGGCCGGCAGATCGAGCTGGCCGTCAGCCGGATCCGGGCCACCCAGCGCGACCCGGGCAACAGCAAGCGCAAGGTGCCCCGGCAGGGCGCCCTCGTCTTCAACCCCGGCGGCCCCGGCGCCTCCGGCTTCCACTTCCCGCTGGTCGGCATGCTCCCCGAGTGGAAGCGCATCGCCGCCGCCTACGACCTGGTCGGCTACGCGCCGCGCGGCGTCGGGCGGTCCGCCCCGCTGTCCTGCCGCGACCCGAAGGACGTCTTCAAGGGCCCCACCCAGGCGCCCACCCACCCCACGGAGTCGTACAAGCGTGAACGCATCGCGCAGGCCAAGGCGTACGCGCGCGGCTGCGCCGAGCGGTCCGGTGACGCGCTGCGCCACTACCACTCCCTCAACAACGCCCGCGACCTCGACGTGCTGCGCGCCGCGCTGGGCGAGGAGAGACTGACGTTCCTCGGGTCCTCGTACGGCACCTACTTCGGGGCGCTGTACGCCACCCTGTTCCCCTCGCACGTACGGCGGATGGTGTTCGACTCGGCGGTGAACCCGGACCCGGCGCGGATCTGGTACCGCAACAACCTCGCCCAGTCGGCGGCGTTCGAGGAGCGCTGGGCGGATGTGAAGGAGTGGATCGCCCGGCACCACGGCGTGTACGGGCTGGGCGAGACCGAACAGGCCGTGCAGCGCAGCTACGACCGGGCGCGGGCGCGGCTGGCCGCGGAGCCGGCCGGCGGGAAGGTCGGGCCGGGGCAGCTGCAGAACCTGTTCCTCCAGGCCGGGTACTACGACGACTACTGGCCGGGGCGGGCGCACGCGCTGTCGGCGTATCTGAACGGCGATCCGCAGCCGCTGGTCGACCTGGCCGCGCCGCGCCGGGAGGCGGCGGCCGAGGCGGAGAACGCGAGCGCGGTCTACACGGCCGTGGAGTGCAACGACGCCCCGTGGCCGACCGAGTGGGAGGTGTGGGACCGGGACAACACGCGGCTGGCGCGGGTGGCGCCGTTCGAGACGTGGGACAACGTCTGGATGAACCTGCCCTGCGCGTACTGGACCGCGCCGCGCCAGCAGCCGCTGGACGTGCGGACCGGGCCCGGCGAGCTGCCGCCGACCCTGATCCTGGCGGCGGAGCGGGATGCCGCGGCACCGTACGAGGGGGCGCTGGAGCTGCACCGGCGGCTGTCGGGGTCGGTGCTGGTCACCGAGCGGGACGCCGGGACGCACGGCGTCGTGGGCGGCCCCAACGCGTGTGTGAACGGGCACGTCGAGGCGTATCTGCTGGAGGGCCGGGTGCCGGGGCGGCGCGCCGCGTGCGCGCCGCACCCGGAGCCGGAACCGCGCGCCGCGCGGTGACGGCCCGTCAGGCGAGTCCGGCCACCAGGTCGGCCACGGACTTGCGGCGGCCGGTGAAGAAGGGGACTTCCTCGCGGACGTGCAGGCGGGCCTCGGAGGCGCGCAGGTGGCGCATGAGGTCGACGATGCGGTACAGCTCGTCGGCCTCGAAGGCGAGGATCCACTCGTAGTCGCCGAGGGAGAAGGAGGCGACGGTGTTGGCGCGGACGTCCGGGTAGCCGCGGGCCATCTTGCCGTGGTCGGCGAGCATGCGGCGGCGGTCCTCCTCCGGCAGCAGGTACCAGTCGTAGGAGCGCACGAAGGGGTAGACGCTGACGTAATCGCGGGGCGTCTCGTCGGCGAGGAACGCCGGGATGTGCGAGCGGTTGAACTCGGCCGGGCGGTGCAGCGCCATGTTGGACCACACCGGCGTCAGCGCGCGGCCCAGGCGGGTGCGGCGGAAGAGGTTGTAGGCCTCCTGCAGCTGGTCGCTGGTCTCGGCGTGCCACCAGATCATCAGGTCGGCGTCGGCGCGCAGACCCGAGACGTCGTAGGTGCCGCGGATCGTCACGTCCTTCGCGGCGAGCTGGTCGAACAGCTCCTGCACCTCTTCGGCGTATCCCGCGCGGTCCTCGGGGAGGACGTCCTTCAGCTTGAACACGGACCACAGGGTGTAGCGGATGACCTCGTTGAGGTCCTTGGCCAGCTTGCCCTTGTTCGGGATCCGGCCGGTGGTGGTGGCGTCGTCACTCATGTCCCTCATTCTCCCGCTCCGCCGTGCAGGCTCTGCACCGGGTGGGCGGTGAGCTGCTCCACACCGCGCAGGTCACCGGCCAGCTGGTCCACCGCGGCGTACGCGCTCGCGACGCACGCGGGGACGCCGACCCCGTCGTAGGCCGCGCCGCAGACGGCGAGGCCGGGCAGGCCGGCGAGGTGGCCGCGGACGCGGGCCACGCGCGCGTGGTGGCCGACCGGGTACTGCGGCAGGCCGTCGTCCCAGCGGGTGACGCGGGTGGCGACGGGGGCGGCGTCGAGGCCGGTGGCCGCCGCGAGGTCGTGGCGGGAGACGGCGACCAGGCCGGCGTCGTCGCGGCCGAGGATCTCCGTCTCGCCGTAGCGTCCGACCGAGGTGCGCAGGACCACCGTCTCCGGGTCCTCCTCGGCGATCCAGGCCCACTTGTGGGAGGCGAACGTGGCCGCCTTGACGGTGCGGCCGTCGACCGGGGGGACCAGGAAGCCGCTGCCCTCGGGGAGGCGGACGTCGGCGCGGCGGTAGGCGAGGGTGATCAGCGCCATCGACGCGTACTCCACGGCCGCCAGCTCGGCCGCGGCCGCGGGGGCCTCGGCGCGCAGCAGGACGGCGGCGGCCGGCGCGGGGACGGCGACGACCACGGCGTCCGCGTGCAGCGTGCGGCCGCCCGCGGTGATCCGCCAGCCCGTGCCGGTGTCCCGCCGCAGCTCGGTCGCCGGCGTCCGGGTCAGGATCTCGCCGCCGCGGGAGCGCACCGAGTCGGCGACGGCGAGCGGCAGGGTGCCGACGCCGCCCTCCAGGCCCATGAAGACGGGGCCGGTCCGCGGGTTCGCCGCCGCCTTGGCCTGGATCTCCCGGACGGCCTCGGTGAGCGAGGTGTGGGTGCGGGCGGCCTCGAAGAGCTGGGGGACGGCGGAGCGCAGCGAGAGACGGTAGGCGTCGCCCGCGTAGACCCCGCCCAGCAGGGGTTCGACCAGGCGGTCGACGACCTCGCGGCCCAGTCTGGCCGCCACGTACTCCCCCACCGCGATATCGTCGCCGACCTCGGTGCGGGGCAGTTCGGCGTCCCGCTCGATGCGGCGCACGCCCTCCTCGGAGAGGACGCCGGACAGGGCTTCGGCGGTGCCGGGGACGCCCATGACGTGCCCCTTGGGCATGGGGCGCAGGGCGCCGCGGGTCCACAGCGCGGCGGTGCTGGTGGCGGGCGGCTGGAGCCGGCCGGCGAGGCCCACCTCGCGGGCGAGGCCGATCGCCTCGGGGCGGCGGGCCAGCAGGGACTCGGCACCGAGGTCGACCCGTACGCCCGCGATCTCGCCGGGCAGCAGCTTGCCGCCGACCCGGTCGGACGCCTCCAGCACGGTCACCCGCGCCCCGCGCTCCAGCAGCCGGTGGGCGGCGGCCAGCCCGGCGATCCCCGCTCCGATGACGACGACCCGTCCGCCGTCGCCGTTCCGTACTCCGCTCATGCCCCCACCCTCTCAGACACCACTGACAGTGCCGCCCGCGGGCCGTGTCCCGGCCGAGGCCCGACCGTGACCGGTTCGAGGCCTGGCCCGCCAAACGTTCGCCGCCGTCCGCGCGTCACAGGAATGTCCGTCGCACCGAAACCCGGGGGGTACACCCGTATGCGCACTCGACACTCCGCCCGACGACCCGTCCGGTATCTCGCCGGGCTGCTGCTGGCCACCGCCCTCGCGGCCACCGGATGCAGCGGCGAGGGCGACGCGTCCGGGGCCGCCGACAAGGGGGCCAAGGCCGCCGACGCGGGGGCGGGCTACGCGGAGGGCTCCTCCGGCAGCCGGCACCGGACCGCGCAGGACAAGGCGCCGAAGCCCGCCGCGAGCCACATCATCCGCACCGCGTCCCTGACCGTGCAGGTGAAGGACGTGCCCCGGGCGCTCGCCGAGACCCGCGCGATCGCCGAGGGCGCGGGCGGCCACGTCGGCCGGGAGACCACCCACCGCAACGACGACGAGGAGTACACCGAGCTGGTGCTGCGGGTGCCGGTCGACCCGTACGAGGAGGTGCTGGAGGACCTGGAGGGCACGGGCCGGCTGCTGGAGCGCACCGCGAAGGCGCAGGACGTCACCGAGCAGGTCGTCGACGTGGAGAGCCGGATCCGCACCCAGCGGGCCAGCGTGGAGCGGATCCGCAAGCTGATGGAGGAGGCGACCAAGCTCGGCGACGTGGTGACCCTGGAGGGCGAGCTGAGCAGCCGGCAGGCCGACCTGGAGTCACTGCTCGCCCGGCAGGCGTCGCTGAAGGACCGGACGAGTCTGGCGACGATCACCGTGTCGCTGAACGAGACGCCGGCGGTGAAGGACACCGGGGACGACGACCCGGGCGTCGCGGACGCGCTCGGCGGCGGCTGGGCGGCGTTCCTCGGGATGCTGCGCTGGATCGTCGTGGCGCTCGCCGCGGTGCTGCCCTTCGCCGCGCTGGCGGCCCTGCTGGTGCTGGCGTGGCTGCGGCTCGTCCGGCCCCGGCGGGCGCACCGCGCGGCGGAGCCGGCCGCGGTGACGGCGCTCGGCCCGCTGCCCGCGCACGGAGGCGAGCCCGGCGGGACCGGCGGGACCGGTGGGACCGGCGGGTCGGGGGAGGAGGCCCACGCGTCCGCGGGGAGCCAGGGCACGCGGCGCGCGGAACCGGAAGGGCCGCGCGACTGAAATCCCGGGCCCCCGTAGCGTGTTCGCATGAACATGAGCCGTACGAACCGTCCGAAGGGTGCCCGGCAGCGTCTGGTGGTGATCGGCGGGGACGCCGCGGGAATGTCCGCGGCGTCCCAGGCCCGCCGCCTGAAGGGCCCCGGCGAACTGGAGATCACGGCGTTCGAGCGGGGCCACTTCACCTCGTACTCGGCGTGCGGCATCCCCTACTGGGTGGGCGGTGACGTCGACGACCGCGACCGGCTGATCGCCCGCACCCCCGAGGAGCACCGGGAGCGCGGCATCGACCTGCGGCTGCGCACGGAGGTCACGGAGATCGACGTCGACGGGCAGCGGGTCCGCGCGCGGGACCTCGCCTCCGGTGCCGAGTCGTGGACGCCGTACGACCATCTCGTGATCGCCACCGGGGCGCGGCCCGTGCGGCCGGACCTGCCCGGTGTGGACGCGCCCGGCGTGCACGGGGTGCAGACCCTCGACGACGGACAGGCCCTGCTGGACACCCTCACCACCGTGGAGGGCCGCCGCGCGGTGGTCGTCGGGGCCGGGTACATCGGCGTGGAGATGGCCGAGGCACTGCTCCGCCGCGGCTTCGAGGTGACGGTCGTCAACCGGAGCAGCCAGCCGATGTCCACGCTCGACCCCGACATGGGCCGGCTGGTGCGCGAGGCGATGACGGGGATGGGCATCACCATGGTGGACGACGCCGAGGTCACCAAGGTGCTCACCGGGGACGACGGGCGGGTCCGCGCGGTGGCCACCGAGGACGGCGAGTACCCGGCGGACGTGGTCGTCCTCGGGATCGGGGTGCGCCCGGAGACCACGCTGGCCGGCGCGGCGGGCCTGCCGCTCGGCGCGCACGGCGGTCTGCTGACCGATCTCGCGATGCGGGTGCACGGTCACGAGAACATCTGGGCCGGCGGCGACTGCGTGGAGGTGCTGGACCTGGTCTCCGGCCGCGAGCGGCACATCGCGCTGGGCACCCACGCCAACAAGCACGGCCAGGTCATCGGCACCAACATCGGCGGCGGGTACGCCACGTTCCCCGGTGTGGTCGGCACCGCGGTCAGCAAGGTGTGCGACCTGGAGATCGCCCGCACCGGTCTGCGCGAGAAGGACGCGCACCGCGCGGGCCTGCAGTACGTGGCGGTCACGATCGAGTCCACGAGCCGCGCGGGGTACTACCCCGGCGCCTCCCCCATGACCGTGAAGATGCTCGCCGAGCGCCGCACCGGCCGCCTCCTCGGCGTCCAGATCGTCGGGCGGGAGGGGGCGGGCAAGCGGGTCGACATCGCCGCGGTGGCGCTGACCGCCGGGCTGACCGTGGAGCAGGTGGCCCACCTGGACCTCGGGTACGCGCCGCCGTTCTCCCCCGTGTGGGACCCGGTGCAGGTCGCCGCGCGCAAGGCCGCGGTGGCGGTGCGGGAAGCGCCGTAGCGGCGCCGCGAGGGTGCGGTCGCGTCGCCGGGTGCGGGTCGTGGGCGGCTGGTCGCGCAGTTCCCCGCGCCCCTTTCCGGTAGGACCAGTGGACCCACCAGGGGCGCGGGGAACTGCGCGAACGGCCCCCGCCGGCCCGCAGCCCGCGTATCGGCTAAGCCGTCCCGTTGACCCGCGGCAAGGACGCCACGGACGCCCCGGAAGCGGCAACCGCCTCAGTCGTCCCCGGCCTGGCATGCGCAGCGACCCGCGCGGAGCGCAGCCGGTGGCTCACCGCCTCGTCCAGCGTCACCGGCCGCTGCATCTGCGCGGCCAGCCGCCCGGCCTCCTGGCCCAGCCGGGCCACGTCCTCCCAGGGCAGCCGGACGACGAGGGCGAGTTCCGCCTCGCCGTCGGGCAGGGCGTGCATCGGAGGGGTCACACGGTCGCTCATCGGCTGTTCCTCACGTCGTCGCGGCAGAGGCGGTCGCCGGAACATACGTACGCCTGAACCGCGCCGTTCAGGCGTATTCGCCGCGCGCATCCCGGGCACTACTCCCTTGTGGTCATCCCCGTCCATGACGTGAACCCGGCGCGCCGTACGCCCTGGGTGACGTACGCGCTCATCGCCGCCAACGTGCTGGCGTTCCTGTTCATGCCCGGCCTGGCCGGCACCGTGGCCGGGGACACGGCCCTCGCCCAGCAGTGCCATCTGCACGCGTTCCTGGACCAGTACGCGGCGGTGCCGCAGGAGCTGATCCACCACCGGATGCCGCGGCTGGTGCCGACCGGCGAGACGGCGGTGGGCCCGCAGGGACCGGGCTGTGTCGTGGCGCCGCCGGACTACGGCAAGTCACCGGAGCTGAGCGTGCTCAGCGCGATGTTCCTGCACGGCGGCTGGCTGCACCTGCTCGGCAACATGCTGTTCCTGCTGATCTTCGGCAACAACATCGAGGACCGCATGGGCCACGTCCGCTTCGCGCTGTTCTACCTGGTGTGCGGCTACGCGGCGACGTACGGCTTCGCGCTCCTCAACGCCGGCTCGGGCGAGCCGCTGATCGGCGCGTCCGGGGCGATCGCCGGGGTCCTCGGCGCCTATCTGGTGCTGTATCCGAAGGCCCGGGTGTGGGTGCTGGTGCCGTTCCTGATCTTCCTGCCGCTGAGGCTGCCGGCCTGGCTGGTGCTGGGCTTCTGGTTCGGGCTCCAGGCGGTGTACTCCTCCGGCGAGGGCGTCTCGGACGCCGGCACCGTGGCGTACGCGGCGCACATCGTCGGCTTCCTCGCCGGGATGCTGCTCGCCTGGCCGCTCAAGCCGGGCACGCCACCGCCGCCGGAGCCGCGCGGCCTGCCCTTCGGCAGGCAGGCCCGGCCCCGGCACACCTGGTGAGGCTTCGGCTCAGCGGGCGGTCCGCGTGTGGACGTAGTCGACCAGGCGGGTCAGCGCGTCCGGGTCGGTGGCCGGCATGACACCGTGGCCGAGGTTGAAGACGTGGCCCTCCAGGCCGGCCGCCGCGTCCAGCACCTCGCGGGTCTTGGCCTCGACGGCCTCGGTGGAGGCGAACAGGACGGTCGGGTCGAGGTTGCCCTGGAGCGCCTTGCCGGGGCCGACCCGGCGGGCGGCCTCGTCCAGCGGGACGCGCCAGTCGACGCCGACGACGTCTGCGCCCGCCTCGCCCATCAGACCCAGCAGCTCGCCGGTGCCGACGCCGAAGTGGATGCGCGGGACGCCGTAGCCGGCGACGGCCTGGAAGACCTTCGCCGAGGCGGGCAGGACGGAGCGCCGGTAGTCGACGGGGGCGAGCGCGCCGGCCCAGGAGTCGAACAGCTGGACCGCCGAGACGCCCGCTTCGATCTGGACCTTCAGGAACCCGGCCGTGATGTCCGCGAGGCGGTCCAGCAGGTCGGCCCACAGCTCGGGGTCGCCGTACATCATCGCCTTGGCGTTCTCGTACGTCCGCGAGGGGCCGCCCTCGACGAGGTAGCTCGCGAGGGTGAAGGGGGCGCCGGCGAAGCCGATGAGCGGGGTGGAGCCCAGCTCGCGGGTGAGCATCCCGATGGCCTCGGTGACGTAGGGGACGTCCTCGGGGGTGAGGTCCCGGAGCCGGTCGAGGTCCGCGCGGGAGCGGACCGGGCGCTCGACGACCGGGCCGACGCCGGGCTTGATGTCGAGGTCGACGCCGATGGCCTTGAGCGGGACGACGATGTCGCTGAAGAAGATCGCCGCGTCCACGCCGTGCCGCCGCACCGGCTGGAGGGTGATCTCGGTGACCAGCTCGGGCCGCATGCAGGACTCCAACATGGGGATGCCCTCGCGGACCTTGCGGTACTCGGGCAGCGAGCGCCCGGCCTGCCGCATGAACCACACGGGCGTGTGCGGCACGGGTTCGCGCCTGCACGCCTTGAGGAAGGCGGAGTCGTACGTCGCGGAAGGCTGCGTCTGGTTGGCACTCACGGGGCAAGTTTCGCACGGCACGCCGACGGCCCCGGCCGGGCCCTGCGCACACCGGTACGACCGGCGGGGTGTCTCTCCCTGCGCCGGGCGCCCGTTCCGCTTAATCTTCCCCGCATGGCTGCGGCTCAGGGACGACTGTCGGACGACGCTGGCGGAATGGACGACCCGAAGGAGAGGGGTCTGCATGCGGGTGAGGCGGCTCCGCCGGTCTTCCGGGCCGCCGTCGACGCCCTGAGGTCGGCGCGGCTGCGCCCGCAGCTGGAGGTCGAGGCCACGCGGGCCCCGCAGCGGCTCGCGCCGTACGCGTACGCCCTGGAGGCGACGGTGGTCGACGGCGAGCAGGACCTGGCCGACGGCCGGCTGGTGCTGCTGCACGATCCGGCCGGGCACGAGGCCTGGCGGGGCACGTTCCGGCTGGTGACGCTGGTGCGCGCGGAGCTGGAGCCGGAGATGGCGGCCGATCCGCTGCTGCCGGACGTGTGCTGGTCGTGGCTGACCGGGGCGCTGCAGGCGCGCGGGCTGACGTACGGCGAGCCGAGCGGCACGGTGACCCGGGCCAGCTCCCACTACTTCGGCGGGCTGTCGGAGCGCCCGGCTGCCTCGCAGATCGAGATCCGTGCCTCGTGGACGCCGCGGGAGGGGCTGGGCGGGGTGCCGGACACGGCGGGGCATCTGGCGGCCTGGTGCGATCTGCTGGCTCAGGTGGCCGGGCTGCCGCCCGCCGGTCCGGGTGACGCTTCGGTGGTGACGTTGCCGCAGCGGCGCGGGCCGCAGTCACGCTGACCAGCGGCCGACCGACCGTCGTTTTGTCGATACGGCCACTTTCAATCAGGAGTAGTCACTCGAACGAACCGATTCGTTCACCGAACGATCGACAGGGTGTCCGAATTGCACCGATTGCTACTCACTAGATCGTGATCATTCCCTAAAGCCCCGCAGGTTTGGTGCCGAAGACGACTGTGACCTTCAAAGCCGTCCCGCACCCCAGGAGGCCTGGTGTCCGTTCTCCTCGAGCAGCCCGCAAGCCTGGTCGCCTACCGCCCGAACAAGCCCACCGCCATGGTCGTCGTCGCCGATCCACGCGTCCGCTCCACCGTCACCCGCCATCTGTGGGCGCTCGGTGTGCGCGACGTCATCGAGGCGTCGTCCATCGCCGAGGCTCGTCCCCGCATCGGCAACCCCCGCGACATCTGCGTCGCCGACGTCCACCTGCCCGACGGCTCCGGCCTGACCCTCCTGTCGGAGACGCGCGCCGCGGGCTGGCCCAACGGGCTCGCCCTGTCCGCCGCCGACGACATCGGCGCCGTCCGCAACGCCCTCGCGGGCGGTGTGAAGGGCTACGTCGTCACCGGCACCCGCACCAACGTCGGGCTCCCCACCCGGCCCGGCGCCGCCCCCATCGGCGCCGCCGCCGCCCGCCTGCACCGCCGCCCCCCGGGTGCCCCGAGCCACCCGGGCGGCTACCGCGAGCTGTCCGGCCGCGAGGTGGAGGTGCTGCGGCTGGTCGCCGAGGGCCAGTCCAACAAGGCCATCGGCGTCTCGATGGGCCTGTCCGCCCTGACTGTCAAGAGCCACCTCGCCCGCATCGCCCGCAAGCTGGGCACCGGTGACCGGGCCGGCATGGTCGCCGTGGCCCTGCGCACCGGCATCATCCACTGAATCCACCGACCCCTGCCCGCACCCCGTGATCCCCCGAACTGACCGGTTCACGACCCTCCGGTGCCCGTCGGCGGAACGTTCCGCCGGCGGGCATCGCGCGTCCGCGCCCCCTCTTTCTTCTCCGGGGGCTTTCGTCCTCTGGGGCGGGTGAGATGGTGCGACCAGGGCGGACGGCGGTGAAACCCTGCGCGGCGACGCGCAGCGGCGAGGCTTGTTTTCGCTGGTCAGCCTCGCTCGTGTGCGGAGGGACAGGTCAGCCATTCGCCTGTACGGATACCCTTGACAGGTGACCGACGCCCACGACACCGCAGCAGACAGTTCACTGCGAACCACCGGAGGCGCCCCTCCGGACGACGGCGGATCTTCTGCTACGGAGGCGCCGATCCCCTTGCTGGAGCCGCGTGAGGGCATCCCGCCCGTGATCGCGGACGAGGCCGCTCTCGCCCGGGTGATCGCCGCCTTCGCCGACGGCTCGGGCCCCGTCGCCGTCGACGCCGAGCGCGCCTCCGGCTACCGCTACGGCCAGCGCGCCTACCTGGTGCAGCTGCGCCGCGAGGGCGCGGGCACCGCGCTGATCGACCCGGTCGCCTGCCCCGACCTGTCCGCCCTCGGCGAGGCGCTGTCCGACACCGAGTGGGTGCTGCACGCCGCCACCCAGGACCTGCCGTGCCTGCGCGAGATAGGCATGGTGCCCACCCGGCTGTTCGACACCGAGCTGGCCGGGCGGCTCGCCGGGTTCCCGCGCGTCGGCCTCGGCGCCATGGTCGAGAACGTACTCGGCTACGTCCTGGAGAAGGGCCACTCCGCCGTCGACTGGTCCACCCGCCCGCTGCCCGAGCCCTGGCTGCGCTACGCCGCCCTCGACGTCGAGCTGCTGGTCGACCTGCGCGACGCGCTGGAGAAGGAGCTGGACCGGCAGGGCAAGCTGGAGTGGGCCCGGCAGGAGTTCGACGCGATCGCGTCGGCGCCGCCGCCGGAGCCCCGCAAGGACCCCTGGCGGCGGACGTCCGGCATGCACAAGGTGCGGCGCCGGCGCCAGCTCGCCGTGGTGCGCGAGCTGTGGCAGACCCGGGACGCCATCGCGCAGCGGCGCGATGTGTCGCCGGGCAAGGTGCTGTCGGACGCGGCCATCGTGGAGGCCGCGCTCGCCCTTCCGGGCAATGTGCACGCCCTCTCCGCGCTGAACGGGTTCGGGCACCGGATGGGGCGGCGGCAGCTGGAGCAGTGGCAGGCGGCCGTCGACCGGGCGAAGGCGCTGCCCGAGTCGCAGCTGCCGCAGCCGGGGCAGCCCGTCGCCGGGCCGCCGCCGCCGCGGGCGTGGGCCGACAAGGATCCGGCGGCCGCCGCCCGGCTGTCCGCGGCCCGCGCGGGGGTCACCGCGCTGGCCGAGGAGCTGAATCTGCCGCAGGAGAATCTGGTCGCGCCGGATGCCGTGCGGCGTCTGTGCTGGGAGCCGCCGCAGCGGGTGGACTCCGTAGGTGTTGCGGAGGCGTTGGGGGCGTACGGGGCTCGGGCGTGGCAGGTGGAGTTGGTGACGCCGGTGTTGGTGGAGGCGTTGGCGGCGAAGCCGGGGTAGGGGGTTTTGCCGGGAGGCGTGTGCGGGTCGTGTGTGGCTGGTCGCGCAGTTCCCCGCGCCCCTGAGGGCCGTAGGGGTTCTGGCGGGGGGCGGGTGCGGGTTCGTTGTGGTTGGGCGCGCAGTTCCTCGCGCCCCTGAGGGGTGTGCCCTCTGTGGGGTTATCTGGTCGCTCCCTTGGTGAAGCCGTTGTAGATGAACTTCTGGAGGGCCAGGAAGACGATCAGTGTGGGCAGGATGACCAGCACGGCTCCTGCCGAGATGGTCTCCCAGTGCGCGCCGAAGGGGCCGCGGAAGCGGAAAAGCGACGTCGAGATCACGCCAAGGTCTTCGGAGGGCATGTAGAGGAAGGGGATGTAGAAGTCGTTGTAGACGGTGATCCCCTTCACGATGACGACCGTGGCGATCGCCGGTTTCAGCAGCGGGAAGATGATCTTGCGGTAGATGGTGAAGGCGCCGGCGCCGTCGAGGCGGGCGGCCTCGTCCAGGGAGACCGGGATGGACCGGACGAACTGCAGGAAGATGTAGATCGAGACGATGTCGGTACCCATGTAGAGAGCGATCGGCGCCCACAGCGAGTCGAACATGCCGAGGCTCGTGACGATCTGGAAGGTCGCGACCTGGGTGGTGACCCCGGGGACCAGCGCGGCGACCAGGAAGGCCGCCAGGACCGGCTTGCGGAAGCGGAACCGGAACCGGTCGATCGCGTACGCCGTCATGGAGCCGATCAGCACGGTGCCGCCGACCGCGAACAGCAGGACGAAGGCCGTGTTGCCGAACGCGGAGAGCATCCGGCCGTCCTGGAACGCCGTCACGTAGTTGGCGAAGTTCAGCGGGTTCTCCGGCGGGGACAGCGCGCCGCCGTCGTCCGCCATCTCCCGCTCGGTCTTGAGCGAGGTCAGCACGACCACCGTCAGCGGGAGCAGGACGACCACCGTCGCCAGGGCCAGCGACAGGTACACCAGGGTGCGGGCCGGCACGCGGCGGGTCATACGAGGTCCACCCTCTCGTCGGGAACGAGGCGGCGCTGCACCCAGGTCACCAGCAGGATGATCAGCAGCAGCACGACGGCCGCCGCCGAGGCGAGCCCCGTCTTGTTGAACTGGAACGCCAGCTTCACGGTCTGGATCACGAAGGTCTCGGTGCCGGTCGCGCCGCCGGTCATGATGTACGGGATCTCGAAGGCGGACAGCGAGCCGGAGACCGACAGGATCACGGTCAGGGTGAGCACCGGTTTGATGCCGGGCGCGATGATGTGCCGGAACTGCTGCCAGCGGTTCGCCCCGTCCAGCTCGGCCGCCTCGTACAGCTCGCCGGGGATGGACTGGATCGCGCCGAGGAACAGGACGAAGTTCAGGCCGAGATAGCGCCAGACGGACACGCCCGCGAGGGACGTGTTCGCCGAGACGGGGTCGCCCAGCCAGGCGTGGTCGGGGTCCGCGCCGAACAGGCCGAGCACCGAGTCGAGGGTGCCGCCGTCCTGGAAGAAGTAGAGGAAGACGAAGCCGATCGCCACCCCGTTGATCAGGTACGGGAAGAACAGCACGCCCTTGAAGAAGTTCCGGAAGCGGACGTCGAAGCTGAGGATCGTGGCGAAGTAGAGCGCGGCGACGATCTGCACCGCGGAGGCGGCGAGGTAGTAGCCGGAGACGAAGAAGACCTGGAACAGGTCCTCGCGGGTGAAGATCTCCGCGTAGTTGCCGGGCCCCGTGAAGCGCAGCTCGGGGCTTACGCCGTCCCAGTCGGTGAAGCTGTACGCGATCATGTTGACGATCGGCGCGTACGTGAAGGTGACCAGCAGCGCGAGCGGGGCCAGCAGGAACAGCCAGGGGGTGACGCCCCGCCGCAGGCGGGCCCGGCGGGGTGCCGGGGCCGGCCGGGGCGGGGCGGGTGCGGCCGGTGCCGTGCCCCGGGCCTTCTCGGTGAGGTGCGCCATCAGGACCCCAGGGACTTCCGGGCCTCGGTCCAGCGCCTGCCGAGGTCGTCGAGGAAGCCGTCCAGATCGCCGTCGCGGGCGCCGCGGGCCAGGTCGACGAGGTCCTGGCGGTAGTCGGGCTTGTAGATGCCGACCTCGGACTCGTTGTCGATCCGCTTGACCTCGGCGCCCCGGGCGTCGTCGACCTCGATGAGCTCGACGCCTTGCTCCTCGTAGGGCTTCAGCACCTCGGGCAGCGGCGCGTCCTGGAGGGGCGAGATGGCGAGGTTGTCCTCGACGTAGCCGGACTTGTCGGTGAACCAGTCGATCCAGGCGCGGGCCGCCTCCTTGTGGTCGGAGTGGATGTTGACGGCCTGGTGGTAGTCGGGGGCGACGACCGCGCAGAACCTGCCGTCCACCTGGGCCGGGAAGGGCATGAAGCCGATGTCGTCGGGGTTCACGCCGGCCTTGCGGGCGGCGTCCCGGAACTGGACGACCGCCCAGGTGCCGAGCCACTGGGTGGCGATCTCGCCCTTGGCCAGCCGGGTCTTGGAGGCCTCCCAGTTGGTGGTGGTCGGGTCCTTCTCGGCGAGGCCCTGCGCGACGATGCCGTGCAGCAGGGTGTCCGCGACGCGCAGATCGGCGCCCTCGGCCCACGGGTTGCCCTCGGCGAGCTTCGTGGTGGCGGCGGTGTCGCAGCTGACGGAGCCGTTGACGTACGTCCAGGAGGTCAGCGGCCACTGGGCGGCGAAGTTGGTGTAGTAGGGGATCGCGTCGGTCCGGGACTTCACGGCCTTCAGGGCGGCGAGGAACTCCTCCGGGGTGGTGGGCCACTCGGTGATCCCGGCCTCCTTCCACACCCGTTTGTTGTAGACGAAGCCGGGGGCCACGCCGACCGGGCTCTGCCCGTAGACCTTGCCGTCCACGGTGGTGAAGTCGGTGAAGCGGTACTTCTCGCGGCGTTCCTCCTGGCTGCCGAGCGAGGCGAAGAACTTCGGGTAGTCGTCCTTCTCGATCACCGCGGGGATCAGCAGGACGTCGCCGTAGTTCTCCGTGTTCATCCGGATCTTGATCTCGGACTCGTAGTTCGTGAGGGCCTGGAACTCGACCTTGACCTTGGGATGGGTCTTGTTGAACGCGGCGGCGTAGCGGTCCATCGTGCCGTCCTGCACGAGGTCGGTGCGGACGGTCAGGACGGTGATGGTTCCGCTCACCCGGGACGGGTCGTCGGGGGCCTTCGCGTCCGCGCCCTCGGTGCTGCCTCCGGTGCCGGTGCACGCGGCGAGGAGCAGGGCGGCCGCGGCGAGGGCGAGGGTGGCGCGGCGGGTCGCGGGACCGTTGACGCGACGATCGGCACGGCGGGTCGCGGGTCCGTTGATGCGGTGGTCGGTGCAGCGGGGCGCGGGTCCGTTGATGCGGTGGTCGGTGCGGCGGTTCATGTGCGTCAGCTCCGTTCACGGGACGGACGAGCACGTGCGGGTTGGCTGGTTTCGGCACTCTGACAGCGCTTTCTGAACCGGTAAAGTCTCTATCTCGCCAAGGTTGCGTAAGAGTTTGCGAAAGACTTTCCCGTCGTCGTCTTGGACCGGTTAAGGGAGTGCGCATGGTGGAGGCCACACCGCTCGACGAGGGCTGGGTCCTGCTCCACGAGGGGGCCTCGCTCCCGGCGGCCGTGCCGGGGTGCGTGCACACCGATCTGCTGGCCGCCGGGGTGATCCCGGACCCGTTCCTCGGCCGGAACGAGCCGGAGGTCGCCTGGGTGGGCCGCCGGGAGTGGACGTACGAGCGCGACCTGGACGTCTCGGGTGCCCCGCACGAGCAGACCGACCTCGTCTTCGACGGCCTGGACACGGTCGCCGAGATCCGGCTCGACGGCCGGCTCCTGGGCCGGGTGCGGAACATGCACCGCTCGTACCGGTTCGACGTCACCGGTCTGGCGGGGCGGCTCACGGTCCGGTTCGCCTCCGCGTACACCGAGGCCGAGGCCGTCCGGGGCGAACTGGGCGAGCGCCCCGGCGCCTACGCCGAGCCGTACCAGTACGTGCGCAAGATGGCCTGCTCCTTCGGCTGGGACTGGGGGCCCACGCTGGTGACCGCCGGCATCTGGCGGCCGGTGCGGCTGGAGCACTGGTCGACGGCCCGGATCGCCCGCGTCCGCCCGCTGGTCACCGTCGAGGACGGCACCGGCGTGCTCGAGCTGCGCCTCGACGTGGAACGCACCCGCGTCGAGGCGGACCTCACCGTGGAGGCCCGGGTGGGCGGGACGGTGGCGCGCGCCGCGGTCGACGGCACGACAGGGGTCGTACGGCTGCGGGTGCCGGACGTGGCGCTGTGGTGGCCGCGCGGCTACGGCGCACAGCCGCTGTACGACGTGGAGCTGACGCTGCTGCACGGCACCGACCGGCTGGACGTGTGGCGGCGGCGGGTGGGCTTCCGCACCGTGGAGCTGGACCGCTCGGCCGACGAGCACGGCACCGGGTTCACCCTCGTCGTCAACGGCGAGCGCCTGTTCGCGCGGGGCGTGAACTGGATCCCGGACGACGTGTTCCCGTCCCGGGTGACGCGCGCGCGGTACGAGCGGCGGCTGCGGCAGGCGGCGGACGCAGGCGTGGACCTGGTGCGGGTGTGGGGCGGCGGCATCTACGAGGACGACGCCTTCTACGACGTCTGCGACGAACTCGGGCTCATGGTCTGGCAGGACTTCCTCTTCGCCTGTGCCGCCTATCCCGAGGAGCAGCCGCTGCGGGGCGAGGTGGAGGCGGAGGCGCGGGAGAACGTTGTCCGGTTGATGCCGCATCCGTCGCTGGTGCTGTGGAACGGCAACAACGAGAACCTGTGGGGGTTTAGGGACTGGGAGTGGGAGGGCCCGTTGGCCGGGGACTCCTGGGGTGAGGGCTACTACCTGGGGTTGCTGCCGCGGATCGTCGCCGAGCTGGACCCCACCCGGCCGTACACCGCGGGCAGCCCCTGGTCCGGCTCCTGGGACCGTCACCCCAACGACCCGGCGCACGGCACCCACCACTCCTGGGAGGTGTGGAACCGGCAGGACTACGCCGAGTACCGGGCGAGCGTGCCGCGGTTCGTCGCCGAGTTCGGCTGGCAGGCACCGCCCGCGTACGCCACGCTGCGCCGCGCGCTGCCCGGCGAGGAACTCGCCCCCGACTCGCCGGGGATGCTGCACCACCAGAAGGCCGAGGACGGCAACGGCAAGCTGAACCGCGGCCTGGAGCGCCATTTCGCCCTCCCGGAGGGCGACTTCGACCGCTGGCACTACCTGACCCAGGTCAACCAGGCCCGCGCGGTCGCCGCCGGGATCGAGCACTGGCGCTCGCACTGGCCGGTGTGCGCGGGCACCGTCGTCTGGCAGCTCAACGACTGCTGGCCCGTCACCTCCTGGGCCGCCATCGACGGCGACGGCCGCGAGAAACCCCTCTACCACGAACTGCGCCGGGTCTACGCCGACCGGCTGCTGACCGTGCGGGAGGAGCGGGACGGCGGGCTCGTGGTCGCCGTCGTCAACCAGTCCGGCGAGGTGTGGCCGGGTGCGCTGCGGCTGCGCCGGATGAACGTCGAGGGAGAGGTGCTGGGCGCGGCGGAGGTGGGCTTCACGGCGGGACGGCGCGCGGTCGAGGCGGTGCCGGTGCCGCGCGAGCTGCAGCCGGGCGGGCCGAAGGAGTTCCTGGTGGCGGAGGCGGACGGTGCCTCACGCGCGCTGCGCTTTCCCGCGCCGGACCGGGAGATCCCCTACCCGCGGCCCCGGTTCGAGGTGGCGCTGGTGCCGGGCGGCATCGAGGTGACGGCCCGGACGCTGGTGCGGGACCTGCTGCTCCAGGCCGACCGGCTGCACCCGGCGGCGCGCGCCGACCGGGGGCTCGTGAGCCTGCTTCCCGGGGAGCGGGTGACCATCGGCGTGCGGGGCTGGGCGAATCCCGACGCGGCCGCCGCCCGGGCCGCCCTGTACTGCATGGAGCCCTCTCGATGACCGCCGTTCCTGGTCCTCGCGTCACCATCAAGGACGTCGCCGCGCGCGCCGGTGTCTCCAAGGGTGCCGTCTCGCTGGCCTTCAACCACAAGCCGGGCCTGTCGCAGGCCACCCGGGAGCGGATCTTCCGCGCCGCCCGGGAGCTGGGCTGGGAGCCGAACCTGACCGCGCGGT
Organism: Streptomyces sp. NPDC052687; assembly: GCF_040678395.1. Lineage (NCBI taxonomy): Bacteria > Bacillati > Actinomycetota > Actinomycetes > Kitasatosporales > Streptomycetaceae > Streptomyces > Streptomyces sp. NPDC052687. Next base: position 22,857 of record NZ_JBFATR010000028.1, read on the forward strand.
CGCTGGCCGGGTCACGGGTGGACGTGGTGGGACTGGCGATCTGCCGGCCGGCGCGGTTGCTGGGCCTGGAGCCGTTCTACATGGAGTTCGTCTCCGGCGTGGAGAGCGTGCTGACCGAGCACTCCTGCTCCCTGCTGCTGCGCCTGGTGAAGAGCGTGGAGGAGGAGGCCGGGCTGCTGGAGTCCTGGTGGAAGGGGCGGCAGATCGGCGGTTCGATCCTGGTGGACTTCCGCGCGGATGATCCGCGGGTGCCGGTCGCCGAACGGCTCGGGCTGCCGGTGGTCGCCGTCGGGCATCCGTCGCTGACCGGTTCGCTGACCTCGGTGTGGACGGACGACACGACCGCGGTGGGTGAGGCGGTGCGGTATCTCGCCGCGCTCGGGCACCGGCGGATCGCCCGGGTCGGCGGCGCGGCGGCCCTCGGGCACACGGCGCTGCGCACGGCCGCCTTCGACTCGGTGGCGCGGGAGCTGGGCCTGGCCGGGGCGTGGCAGGTGGCGACCGACTTCTCGGGCGAGGCGGGGGCGCGGGCGACGCGGTCGCTGCTGACCGCGGCCCCGCCGGACCGGCCGACGGCGATCGTGTACGACAACGACATCATGGCGGTGGCCGGGCTGTCGGTGGCGGCGGAGATGGGCCTGCGGGTGCCGGAGGACGTGTCGCTGCTGGCGTGGGACGACTCGCAGCTGTGCCGGCTGACACATCCGACGCTGTCCGCGATGAGTCACGATGTGCACGGGTTCGGCGCGGAGGTGGCCCGGACGCTGTTCGGGGTGATCACCGGGGACGGTCCGGGGTCGCATCCGGTGCCGACGCCCGTCCTCACGCCGCGCGGGTCGACGGCGCCGCCGTCCCGGTGAGCAGCGGCCTTCCGGCCGCCTTCCGGGTGTGACCTTCACCGCTCCGGGTGGGGGGACTGTGCAGCTACGTTACCCACAAGTAGCATGGGGCTGAGCGCGCGCTCAGTGCATGCGTGCCGCAGCAGTGCCACCCCGCACACCCTGGAGGAGAGCCATCGTGCCTCGTACCGTCAGGGACGTCGTCTTCGTCGACGGCGTCCGCACCCCGTTCGGCAAGGCGGGCCCGAAGGGCATCTACCACGAGACCCGCGCCGACGACCTTGTCGTGAAGGCGATCCGGGAGCTGCTGCGCCGCAACCCCGGCCTGGACCCGAAGAAGATCGACGAGGTCGCCATCGCCGCGACCACGCAGATCGGTGACCAGGGCCTGACCCTCGGCCGCACGGCCGGCATCCTCGCCGGTCTGCCGCAGTCGGTCCCCGGCTACTCCATCGACCGGATGTGCGCGGGCGCCCTGACGGCCGTGACGACGACCGCCGGCTCCATCGCCTTCGGCGCCTACGACGCCGTCATCGCGGGCGGTGTCGAGCACATGGGCCGCCACCCGATGGGCGAGGGCGTCGACCCGAACCCGCGGTTCGTCTCCGAGAAGCTGGTCGACGAGTCCGCCCTGTTCATGGGCATGACGGCGGAGAACCTGCACGACCGCTACCCGCAGATCACCAAGCTGCGCGCCGACGAGTACGCGGTCCGCTCCCAGGAGAAGGCCGCCAAGGCGTACGCCAACGGCAAGATCCAGGCCGACCTGGTCCCGATCTCGGTGCGCCGCACCAACCCGCAGGGCGGCGAGACCGGCTGGGGTCTGGTCACCGCCGACGAGCCGATGCGCCCGGGCACCACGCTGGAGAACCTCCAGGGCCTGAAGACGCCGTTCCGCGTGCACGGCCGGGTCACCGCCGGCAACGCGGCCGGTCTAAACGACGGCGCGACCGCCTCGATCATCGCCTCCGAGGACTTCGCGCGCGAGAACGGCCTGCCGGTCAAGATGCGCCTGGTCTCCTACGCCTTCGCGGGCGTGGAGCCGGAGGTCATGGGCTACGGCCCGATCCCGGCCACCGAGAAGGCCCTCGCCAAGGCGGGTCTGACGATCTCCGACATCGGCCTGTTCGAGATCAACGAGGCCTTCGCCGTCCAGGTCCTGGCCTTCCTGGAGCACTACGGCATCGCCGACGACGACGCGCGCGTCAACCAGTACGGCGGCGCCATCGCCTTCGGCCACCCGCTGGCCTCCTCCGGCGTCCGCCTGATGACGCAGCTGGCCCGCCAGTTCGAGGAGCAGCCGCACGTCCGCTACGGCCTGACCACCATGTGCGTCGGCTTCGGCATGGGCGCGACGGTCATCTGGGAGAACCCGCACTTCGAGGGGGACAAGTGAGCACCACCGCTGAGCTGCTGAAGGGTGCGGCCGAGCTGTTCCCGGACGAGGTCGTCACGCAGGCGCACGTACGCCACTTCGACCTGCCCCTGGGCGTCGGGCGGTTCGCCCTGATCACCCTCGACAACGGGCACGACCACACCAAGCCGACCACCTTCGGCCCCCAGTCGCTGGCGAACCTGAACACCGCCATCGACCAGGTCGAGAAGGAGGCCGCGGACGGCGCGATCGTCGGTGTCGGCATCACCGGCAAGCCGTTCATCTTCGCCGTCGGCGCCGACCTCAAGGGCGTCGAGCTGCTGAAGGAGTGGGACCACGCCTACGCCATCGGCAAGGGCGGCCACGACGTCTTCAAGCGCCTGTCCGGCCTCGCCGTGCCGACGTTCGCCTACTACAACGGCGCCGCGATGGGCGGCGGCGTCGAGGTCGGCCTGCACTGCACCTACCGCACGGTGTCCGCGGCCGTCCCCGCGTTCTCCCTCCCCGAGGTCTTCCTCGGCCTGGTCCCCGGCTGGGGCGGCTGCACCCTGCTGCCGAACCTGATCGGCGCGGAGAAGGCCGTCTCGGTGATCATCGAGAACAGCCTCAACCAGAACCGGCAGCTCAAGGGCCGGCAGGTCTACGAGCTGGGCATCGCCGACGCGCTCTTCGAGGGCGCGGACTTCCTGGAGCAGTCCCTCATCTGGACGGCGTCCGTCCTCAAGGGCGAGATCGTCGTCGACCGCCCGGTGATCGACCGCGGCGAGGCCTGGGACCAGGCCGTCGCCAAGGGCCGCTTCATCGCGGACTCCAAGGTGCACGGCGCCGCCCCGGCCGCCTACCGCGCCCTGGACATCATCGCCGCCGCCAAGAACGGCGACCTGCAGCAGGGCTACGACGCCGAGGACAAGGCGCTCGCCGACCTGATCATGGGCGGGGAGCTGCGCGCCGGCATCTACGCCTTCAACCTGGTGCAGAAGCGCGGCAAGCGTCCGGCCGGCGCGCCCGACAAGAACCTGGCGCGTCCGGTGACGAAGGTGGGCGTCGTGGGCGCGGGCCTGATGGCCTCGCAGCTCGCCCTGCTCTTCCTGCGCCGCCTGGAGGTCCCGGTCGTCCTGACCGACATCGACCAGGAGCGCGTCGACAAGGGCGTGGGCTACGTCCACGCCGAGATCGACAAGCTGCTCGGCAAGGGCCGGATCAACCAGGACAAGGCCAACCGCCTCAAGGCGCTGGTCACCGGTGTCCTGGACAAGGCCGAGGGCTTCGCGGACGCGGACTTCATCATCGAGGCCGTGTTCGAGGAGATGGGCGTCAAGCAGACGGTGTTCGCGGAGGTCGAGGCGGTCGCCCCGGCGCACGCGATCCTCGCCACCAACACCTCCTCGCTGTCGGTGTCGGAGATGGCGTCGAAGCTGAAGCACCCCGAGCGGGTCGTCGGCTTCCACTTCTTCAACCCGGTCGCCGTGCTGCCGCTGCTGGAGATCGTCCGCGGCGAGCAGACGGACGACGCCTCGCTCGCGACCGCGTTCGCCGTCGCCAAGAAGCTGAAGAAGACCGCGGTGCTGGTGAAGGACGCCCCGGCGTTCGTCGTCAACCGCATCCTGACCCGCTTCATGGGCGAGATCCAGAACGTCATCGACGAGGGCACCCCGGTCGACGTCGCGGAGAAGGCGGTCGAGCCGCTGGGCCTGCCCATGTCCCCGCTCGTCCTGCTGGAACTGGTCGGCCCGGCGATCGGCCTGCACGTCTCCGAGACGCTCAACAAGGCGTTCCCGGACCGCTTCACGGTCTCCCCGAACCTGAAGGCGGTCGTCGAGGCCGGCAAGCGCGGCTTCTACGTCTACGACAGCGGCAAGCCCGAGCTGGACCCGGAGGTCGCCGCGCTGCTGAAGCAGGGCGACACCGTCCTCACCGAGGAGCAGGTCCGCGAGCGCGTCCTGGAGGCGGTGGCCCAGGAGATCGGGCTCATGCTCGACGAGGGCGTCGTCGCCGAGGCCCAGGACATCGACCTGTGCCTGATCACCGGCGCCGGCTGGCCCTTCCACCTGGGCGGCATCACGCCGTACCTGGACCGTGAGGGCGTGTCCGAGCGGGTGAACGGCAAGCGGTTCCTCCCGCAGGGCGTGGCGAGCGTCCCGGCGTAAACCCCTTCGCGCGCCTCATCCCCGGTGCCCCGCACGCCACTTGGTGTGCGGGGCACCGGTTCGCCGTGGCCGCGGCGGCTGTGCGAGCCTCTTGTCGTCCCTTCTGGTGGCTCCTCGTGGAAAGGGCCGGTCATGGCGCGCGGCATGATGCTCGGCATGGTGCTCGGTGACGTCTCCTCGCGCGCTTCGACGCGGGAGCGATAGCCCAGGGCCGTCTCCTTCTCGCCTCCGTCTCCCGCTCCTCGTCGAAGTGCTCTCCGTGCCCCCGCACGTTCGCACACGAGGAGTACGTGGTGTCCGCCACGATCCACTGGACCGAGTCCCACACCGATCACCGTGCCCGCTGGCACTCCGAGAGCGCCGCTCCCCCACCTGGCCGGGTCGTCGTCGCCGACGACCGGATGAGCGCCGCCACCGCCCACCGGCTGGCCTGCGAGGGCACGGCGCTGCTGTGGCGGGGCGACTACCCGCACGCGCGCCGGCTGCTGACCGCGATGGGCGGCCGGATCGACCGCAAGCCACCCCGCCCGGGGAACAGCCCGGCCGAGACCTTCCACCTGCTCCGCAGGGCCCGCGGCCACCGGGCGCGCGTGCTCGGCAGGCTGCTGGTGCGGCTGGAGGACGACTACACACTGCGGCTGCGCCGGGCCCCCGACGTCCGCCGGGCCTGCGCCGAGGCGTACGGCCCGCCGCGCGGCCCCCTGGTGGTCTCCCTGACCGAGCTGCTGGGCGTCGTCGGCGCGTGGCAGTGGCGGGAGAAGGGCGTCGACGTGCCGGCGCTCGGCGCCCGGATCCACCCGCACTACGGCGTGTTCTCGCCGGTCAGAGGCGAGTACGTCGATCTCGTCGCGCGCGCCCCGCTGCCCCCGTCGGCGCACCGCCGCACCGCGTTCGACCTCGGCACGGGCACCGGAGTGCTCGCGGCGCTGCTGGCCCGCCGGGGCGTCGGCCGCGTGGTGGCCACCGACGTCGGCCCGCGCGCCCTCGCCTGCGCCCGCGACAACGTCCGCCGGCTGGGCCTGGACGGGCGGGTGCGGATCACCGGCCCCTGTCTGTATCCGGAGGGCCGGGCGAGCCTCGTCGTCTGCAACCCGCCCTGGATCCCGGCCCGCCCGTCCTCCGCCCTGGAGCAGGGCGTGTACGACCCGGACAGCGCCATGCTGCGCGGTTTCCTCGCCGAGCTGACGGGCCGTCTGGAACGGGGCGGAGAGGGCTGGTTGATCCTCTCGGACCTCGCCGAGCGCCTCGGCCTGCGGCCGCCCGGCGAACTCGCGCGCCTCATCGCGTCGTCGGGACTGCGTGTCGCCGGCCGGCTGGACACCCGGCCCCGGCATCCCCGGGCCGGGGACACCACCGATCCCCTGCACGCCGCGCGGAGCGCGGAGATCACCTCGCTGTGGCGGCTGACACCGGGCTGACGTCCGGCGGGCCGGCGCCGACTCGGGCGGGCCCACTGACTCGTGCGGACCGGTGCGGACTCGGGTCCGCGCGGGTCACACCGTCTGCCACGCCGACAGGGCCAGGCCCGGCTCGTCCTTCTGGCGGGCGACGCGCAGTTCGCCGTCGGGGGTGAGTGTCGCGGCCACCACGCGGCCCTCGGCGTCCTCCGTGACGGCGACGCGGGTGCCGGCGGGCAGCCGCGGGCCGGACTCGGTCCACCACAGGCCCGCGGACTCCCGCTCGGTCGGGTAGGCGGCGAAGGCGACCCGGCCGGAGGCGGAGCGCTGGGCGAGGAGGGTGCAGTCGTGGCCGTCGAGGACGCAGCGCACGGCCGACACCGGGCCGGGCCCCGCGGCGGCGAGCAGGGCGACCGGGTCGCCGTCCGGGCGCCAGGCGTACAGCATGCCCTCGGGGTCGGCGTAGAAGAGGGTGGTGTGTTCCTTGGAGGTGGGCAGGGCGGCCAGGGTGCCGGGCTCGACCCGCACCGGCAGCGGGTCGGCCATCACCGGACGAGCGCCCGACTCCTCCTGGAGCCAGCGCACGATGCCGGCGGGGCTCGTGCCGTACAGCTCGACGAACCCCGACTCCCCGGTGACGGCGACGAGTTCCTCGTGCACCTTGGAGCCCTTCAGGTCGTGCCACGCGTTCCAGCCGCCGCGCACCTTCTGGTTGACGGTGTGGACGCCCTTGCCGCGGTTGCCGACGAAGACGTACGCGCGTCCCTCGGCGTCGACGGCGACCGCGGGCCGGCCGGTGCGCGGGCCCTTCTTGTCCGGGTGGCCGATGGGGAGCCAGTCGAGGGCGGCGAGGTGCGCGCGGAAGTGGGTGGAGTGCACCAGACCGGCCTCGTCGCCGGTGGTGGGCCGCCAGGCCACCAGGTGCGCGTAGCGGTCGGCGCCCCGGCCGACGGCGAGGACGGGATGCAGGCGCTGGTCGCCGCCCACCTTGCGCCACGGCAGCCAGTCGCCGCCCGGGTGGCGCTCCGCCCGGCACCACACGGAGTCGTCGCGCGTGGTGTAGACGCCGAGCCGGCCGTCGCGGCCGCGTATGAGCCAGTCGCCGTTCACTGTACGGACCGTTGACACGGCCCCACTCTAATCGGGTGCCCGGTGCCGTCTCCCGGCCGGGCTGGGCCCGCGGACAGGCCCGTGCGACCCTGGGGGGCATGAGTACCCCGCTGCTGGTCATCGTGGACGCCGCGAACGTCGTCGGGTCGGTGCCCGACGGGTGGTGGCGGGACCGGCTCGGGGCGGCGCGGCGGCTGCGGGACCGGCTGGCGGCGGACGGCATCCCGGGCCGTCCGGAGCCCACCGAGATCGTACTGGTGGTGGAGGGCGCGGCGCGCGGCGTGGAATCGGTGCCCGGTGTCCGCGTCGAGGCGGCGCCCGGCAGCGGCGACGACCGCATGGTGGAGCTGGTCGCCGAGGCGGGCGACCGCCCCTGCCTGGTCGTCACGGCCGACCGCGAACTGCGCCGCCGGGTGACGGACCTGGGGGCGGAGGTCACCGGGCCGCGCACGGTCCGCGGCTAGGGGCTGCGAACCGGCGGGACCGCGGCACCGCGGGCGGCGTCCTGCCCGCGGTGCCGCGGCGTCGGGGAATGGCGTGCTGCGGTCGTCAGCGGCCGGAGTTGTCCACGGTGACGCAGGTGGTGCGGGTGAGCACCGCGACCGTTTCGTTGCCGCAGTTGTTGCTGTGGCCCGAGGCGTTGCGGGCGAACAGGAGGTTGGACAGGATGCCGCCGCTGGGGCCCACCTGGTCGCCGCCGCCCGTGCCGTTGTCCTCGGCCACGCAGGTGCGCTCCTTCAGCAGCGCCAGCTTGCCCGTGCCGCAGAGGTTGGCGTGGCCGGACGAGTTGCGGCCCGAGAGGTTGGACAGCACACCGCCGGCCCCTCCGTCACCGTCACCGTCATGGGCCGTGGCCAGTCCGGCGGGGACCGCCATCAGCAGGCCCACCATCGAAGCCACCACCGCGATACGCCGTGCGCCGTACATCTGTCTTGGTTTCCTTTCGTTGGAGCACTTCCGGCCGTCCGGTCCGGTCACTGACGTAACGACGCAGTGGGTCACCGGGATGGGCTTCGCCGAGGTGAAATATCCGCTGGACGGTTGATCGGCTCCTCCTATGGCATGCCCCGGACCCGTCGCCGTTGACGCGGGCGCGCGGCGGGCCTCAGCCCGTGCCCCGGTACGTCCTGACCGGCCGGTACGGCTGTCCCGGCGCTCAGGACGCCCGTGCGTACAGCACCGCCCCGTCCACCGTGCCCACCACCCGGTAACGGTCCGTCAGCAGCCGTCGCAGGGTGGGTACCTGCGCGGGGGCGTAGGGCTTGCCTCGGGAGTCGTCGACGATCAGGGCGGGGGCGCGGGCCGTCATCTCGCGGCGGAACACAGGCCAGGCACCGTCGACGGCGTACCGCTCGCCGACGCGGGCGCCGTCGCGTCCGCCGCTGTAGTTGGTGAGCAGTCCGGCGGTGAGATAGCGGCTGGCGGGGGCGCGTCCGGCGAGCCAGTACGTCTCCGGGTGCATGCCCCAGATCAGCACGGGGTCGCCGGGGCCGGTGCGGCGGGCGGCGGCCTCGGCGACCCGCTGGGCGTGGGTGAGTTCGGCGCGCGGTGCGGTCAGGCCCCAGGCGAGGAAGACGGCGCACCCGCAGGCGGAGACGAGGACGGCGGTCCGGTGGCGCGCCAGGGGTCTGGTGTGCAGCGCCGCGGTGGCCAGCAGGGCGAGCGGGGGCAGGAGTTGCAGGTAGTAGTGGCCGAAGAAGTGGAAGCCGGTCAGCACCGCGCCGGCCGACGCGGCCAGCCACAGCCACAGGTCGGCGGAGGCGGCGCGCGGGGCCCGCGCGACGGCGGCGAGCAGGCCCGCGCAGGCCGCCGCGAGGAGGCCCGCGTTGCCGAGGGCGCGGGTCAGGGCGTGCAGCGGGGAGCCGGAGAAGGCGGCGTAGGCGGTGGAGCCGGTGACCGTCCAGAAGAGGAATCCGGCCGGGTCGGTGAGCAGGGCGGCGCCGAGGACGGGCAGGGCCGCCCCGGCGGCCAGGCGGGGCGCCGCGGTGCGGGCGGCGCCCGAGGTGACGCACAGCCAGAGGACGGGGAGCAGCACCGCTCCGCCGGTCTGCTTGGCGAGGACGGCGCAGCCGACGGCCACGCCGGCCGCCGTCCAGCGGCGCCGGTCGGCGCACCACATGGCGGCGGCGGTGCCCGGCAGTATGAACACCTCGAAGCCGGCGGCCTGCGCGTCCTCGGGGTTGAGTCCGACGGACACCAGCAGATAGAGCACTCCGGCGGTGCGGCCCGCGCGGTCGCCCCAGCGGCGGCGGGCCAGCGAGGCCAGCAGGGCGGCGGTGAGCAGTTGGGCGAGGATCGCGAGCACCCGGACGGAGGTGAGCGATCCGGAGCCGGTGAGCGCGAAGGCCGCCTCGTACAGCCAGGGCACGAGCGGGGGTTTGCGGTCGACGACCGTTTCGTACAGCTGCCCGCCGTGGGCGAGTATCCGTGCCTGGACGGCGAGATAGCCCTCGTCGGGGTTCCACAGCGGCCGGGCGAAGGAGGGCACGCGGGTGAGGCAGGCGAGCACCGCGAGCGCGGGCAGCAGCCGCCGCCAGTAGCCGTGGCCCGCGCGCGGCGGGGTGACGGCGGGTGCGGGGGCGAGGAGCTGGGCGGGCATGCGCCGTACGCTATCCGGCCCCGCACTTCCCGCCGAAGCGGGACATACGGGGCCGAAGGGCGGGCGGCTCGGTGACGCGCCGTGACGGGAGTCCGGCTAGCGGTCCTCGTGGGGGTGGCCCTCGGTGACGTCCCGCACCGTGGTCTCCTGGTGCCGGCCGAGCCGGCTGTGGGTGCGGCCGTAGAGGAAGTACAGGACGAAGCCGGCCGCCATCCAGATGCCGAAGCGCACCCAGGTCTCGGCGGGCAGGTTCAGCATCAGCCACAGCGAGGCGCCCACGGACAGGATCGGGACCACCGGCACCCACGGGGTGCGGAAGGAGCGGTGCAGGTCGGGCCGGGTGCGGCGGAGGATGATCACGCCGATGGCCACCACCACGAAGGCGAACAGGGTGCCGATGTTGACCAGGGCCGCCAGTTCGGTGAGCGGGGTGAAGCCGGCGAGGATCGCGATGACCACGCCGAGCAGGATGGTCGGGCGGTGCGGGGTGCGGAACTTGGGGTGGACGCGGGAGAAGAAGCGGGGCAGCAGTCCGTCCCGGCTCATCGCGAAGAACACGCGGGTCTGGCCGAGCAGCAGGATCATGCAGACGGTGGTCAGGCCGACGGCCGCGCCGAAGCTGATGAAGCCCGCGTACCACGGGTGTCCGGTGGCCTTGAAGGCGTCGGCGAGCGGGGCGTCCACGGACAGCTGGCTGTAGTGCTGCATACCGGTGACGACGATGGACACGGCGACGTACAGCGCGGTGCAGATGGCCAGTGAGCCGAGGATGCCGCGCGGCATGTCGCGCTGCGGGTTGCGGGTCTCCTCGGCGGCGGTCGCCACCACGTCGAAGCCGATGAAGGCGAAGAACACGACGGAGGCGGCGGTGAAGATGCCCATCACGCCGAAGTTGGAGGGCGCCCAGCCGAACATGAGCTGGATCAGCGGCGACTGCAGGCTGTCCCCGGCGGGCACCGGCTGCGCCTTGGGGACGAACGGGTCGTAGTTGGAGCCCTTGATGAAGAAGGCGCCCGCGATGATCACGACGAGGACGACGGTCACCTTGATGGCGACGACGATGGAGGTGACCCGCGCCGACAGCTTCACGCCGACCACGAGGATGGCGGTGAGCAGCAGCACCAGCACCGCGGCGAGGATGTCGAAGCCGAAGCCGTCGGCGCCCTCCCGGCTGCCGAGCGCCGCGGGCATCACCCAGCCGGCGTTCGCCATCAGCGACTGGATGTAGCCGGACCAGCCGACGGCCACCACCGCCGTGCCGAGCGCGAACTCCAGGACGAGGTCCCAGCCGATGATCCAGGCGGGCAGCTCGCCGAGGGAGGCGTACGAGAAGGTGTAGGCGGACCCGGCGACCGGGACCGTGGAGGCGAACTCGGCGTAGCAGAGCGCGGCGAGCGCGCAGGCGACGCCGGCCGCGACGAACGCCAGGGCCACGGCGGGGCCGGCGTTGTTCTTGGCGACCGTGCCGGTCAGCACGAAGATGCCGGTGCCGATGATGACACCGACACCGAAGACCGTCAGGTCCAGGGCCGACAGGGATTTCTTGAGTGCGTGCTCCGGCTCCTCGGTGTCGAGGATGGACTGTTCGACCTTCTTCGTCCGGAAGAGGGTGCTGCTCACGGGGGTACCTCCCACGCTTGTCGTCCTCGACATGATCGAGAGGGGGCGTGGTACGTATGTCCCGACGCGGGCCGTATCACGCGAACGGGCCGATTCCACCACCCTTGGCAGTGGTGAAATCGGCCCGTTCGGCGGTACGCGGTGTCAGTCGCGGGCGGCCTCGATCTCGTCGGCCGCGGCCCGCTCGTACTTCCCGTCCAGCTTGGACACCAGACCGGTGACCTGGCGGGCGATGTCCGGGGCGGTCAGGCCGATCTCCGCCATCACCTCGGCGCGCGAGGCGTGGTCGAGGAAGCGCGGCGGGATGCCGAAGTCGCGCAGCGGGACGTCGACGCCCGCGTCGCGCAGCGCCTGGGCGATCGCGGAGCCGACGCCGCCGACGCGGGAGTTGTCCTCGACGGTGACGACGACCCGGTGCCGCTCGGCGAGCGGGGCCAGGGCCTCGTCGACCGGCTTGACCCAGCGCGGGTCGACGACGGTGGTGGAGATGCCCTGCCGGTCGAGCAGGCTCGCGACCTCCAGGCACATCGGCGCGAGCGCGCCGACGGAGACCAGGAGCACGTCCGGGCGGTCGGTGCCGGGCTCGCGCAGCACGTCCATGCCGCCGACCTTGCCCACGGCCGGTACGGCGGGGCCGACGGCGCCCTTGGAGAAGCGGACCACGGTCGGCGCGTCCGTGACCTCGACGGCCTCGCGCAGCTGGGCGCGGACCTGGTCGGCGTCGCGCGGCGCGGCGAGTCTGAGGCCCGGGACGACCTGGAGGATCGACATGTCCCACATGCCGTTGTGGGAGGCGCCGTCGGTGCCGGTGATGCCGGCCCGGTCCAGGACGAAGGTCACCCCGCACTTGTGCAGGGCCACGTCCATCAGCACCTGGTCGAAGGCGCGGTTGAGGAAGGTGGCGTAGACGGCGAAGACGGGGTGCAGTCCGCCGGTGGCCAGGCCCGCGGCGGAGACGGCGCCGTGCTGCTCGGCGATGCCGACGTCGTAGACCCGCTCCGGGAAGCGCTTGGCGAACTTGTCGAGGCCGACCGGCTGGAGCATGGCGGCGGTGATGGCGACGATGTCCTCGCGCTCCTCGCCCAGCTTCACCATCTCGTCGCCGAAGACGGAGGTCCAGTCGGCGCCGGAGGTGGCGATGGGCAGGCCCGTGTCGGGGTGGATCTTGCCGACGGCGTGGAAGCGGTCGGCCTCGTCCGCCAGGGCGGGCTGGTAGCCGCGGCCCTTCTCGGTGAGGCAGTGCACGATGACCGGGCCGCCGAACCGCTTGGCGCGGGCCAGCGCGGACTCCAGGGCCTCGATGTCGTGGCCGTCGATCGGGCCGACGTACTTCAGGCCCAGGTCCTCGAAGAGGCCCTGCGGGGCGATGAAGTCCTTCAGGCCCTTCTTGGCGCCGTGCAGGGTGTCGTAGAGCGGCTTGCCGACGACCGGGGTGCGCTCCAGCACCTCCTTGGTGCGGGCCAGGAAGCGCTCGTAGCCGTCGGTGGTGCGCAGGGTGGCGAGGTGGTTGGCGAGGCCGCCGATGGTCGGGGCGTAGGAGCGCTCGTTGTCGTTGACGACGATGACGAGCGGGCGGTCCTTGGCGTCGGCGATGTTGTTCAGCGCCTCCCAGGCCATGCCGCCGGTGAGCGCGCCGTCACCGATCACGGCGACGACGTGGCTGTCCCGTTGGAGCAGCTCGTTCGCCTTGGCGAGGCCGTCGGCCCAGCCGAGCACCGTGGAGGCGTGGCTGTTCTCGATGACGTCGTGCTCGGACTCGGCCTGCGAGGGGTAGCCGGACAGGCCGCCCTTCATCTTCAGCTTCGAGAAGTCCTGCCGCCCGGTGAGCAGCTTGTGCACGTAGGACTGGTGGCCGGTGTCCCACAGCACCTTGTCCTTCGGCGAGTCGAAGACGCGGTGCAGGGCGATGGTCAGCTCCACCACGCCGAGGTTCGGGCCGAGGTGGCCGCCGGTCTTGGAGACCGCGTCGACGAGGAAGGTCCGGATCTCCCCGGCCAGCTGGTCCAGCTCCTCCAGGCTGAGCCGGTCCAGATCGCGCGGTCCCCTGATGCGGGTCAGCAGCGGCACCCGTGCCTCCTTGCAGTAGAGCTGTTGAGCTGTTGCCGGGCTCGTCGAGTCTAATGTTCTCCCCGGCACGGCTGTGCCCGGCACCGCCATTGGTGCCGGGCACAGGTTCACATGAGAGACGGGCATCGTCCCTCAAGGGCGTGACGCCCCGGGCGGAGCGCTAGGCGCGGCCCGCCGTCTTCTGCGTCTTGCGGGTGATCGAGTCGATCACCACCGTGGTGAGCAGCACACCCGCGGTGATCATGTACTTCACCGGCTCGGCGATGGACTCCAGCTGGAGGCCGTACTGGATGGAGACGATCACCAGGACACCCAGCAGGGCGTTCCAGGTGCGGCCCCGGCCGCCGAACAGCGACGTGCCGCCGATCACCGCCGCGGCGATCGCGTTCATCAGCAGGTCGCCCGTGCCGGCGCTCTGGTTCGCCGAGGCGATCTTGGAGGCCAGGAAGAGACCGCCGATCGCGGCGAAGCCGCCGGAGATCGCGAAGACCGAGATCCGGACCGCGGTGACGTTGATGCCGGCGCGCCGGGAGGCCTCGACGCTGCCACCGAGGGCGAACACCTTGCGGCCGTAGGTGGTGCGGCGCAGCACGAAGTCCGTCGCCACCAGGAACACCAGGAAGATCACCGTGGCCAGCGGCAGGCCCTTGTACTGGTTGTACATGAAGGCCGCGGCGAAGGAGATCACCGCGAGCAGCGCGGTCCGCAGGATCGTCTCGTTGAGCGGCCGGGACGGGATGCCCGCGGCCTCGCGGCGCCGGTTGCTCAGGAACGAGGTGATGAAGAAGACCGCGGTCACCACGGCCGCCAGACCGTACGCGGCGGCGATGTCGGTGAAGAAGTACGTGGTCAGCTTGCCGATGAAGCCGTCGCTGTCGAGGTTGATCGTGCCGTTCTCGCCCAGCGTCTGGAGCATGAAGCCCAGCCAGAAGAGCAGACCGGCCAGGGTGACCGCGAAGGCGGGCGCGCCGAGCACGGCGAAGAAGAAGCCGTGTGCCGCGCCGATGGCCGCGCCCGCGGCGACGGCGAACAGGACGGCGATCCACTCGGGCCAGCCCTGGTTGACCGCGAGGACGGCCGCGATGGCGCTGGCGGCGCCGCTGACCGAGCCGACCGACAGGTCGATCTCGCCGAGCAGCAGCACGAAGACGATGCCGACGGAGATCATGCCGGTGCCGACCATCGTGACGGTGATGTCACTGATGTTCTGCGCCGACAGGAACGCGTCGTTCAGGCTCTGGAAGATGACGCAGATGATGACCAGGCCGAGGATGACCGGAATCGAGCCCAGCTCGCCGGCGCGCATCTTGCGCTTGAACTCGGTCCAGTAGCCGAGCAGGCCCTCCTCGCGGACGAGGAGGCGGGGGTCGACCGCGGTGACCGCGTCGGCGGCCGCCTCGGGGTTCTCCACGATGTGCTCGTCCTTCGTGGCCGTGGTGGAGGTCTTGTCGGTGCTCACTTGGAAACCTCCCCGTTGGTGCGTGCCGCACGGCGGGTCACGGCGTTGTCGGTGGCGCCGGTGATGGCGGAGATGATCTCCTCCTGCGAGGTCGTCTTGACCTCGAAGACGCCGTTGTTGCGGCCGAGTCGCAGGACCGCCACCTTGTCGGCGACGGCCTTGACGTCGGCCATGTTGTGGCTGATCAGGATGACGGCGTGGCCGCGCTCGCGGAGCCGCTCGACCAGGTCGAGCACCTGGGCGGTCTGCTCCACGCCGAGGGCGGCGGTGGGCTCGTCGAGGATGACCAGCTTGGGCTCGCCGAGCATCGAACGGGCGATGGCCACGGTCTGGCGCTGGCCGCCGGAGAGCGAGGCGATCGGGATCCGGACACTGGGGATGCGGATCGACAGGGTCTTCAGCAGTTCGCGGGAGCGGCGCTCCATCTCGACCTCGTCGAGGACGCCCCACTTCCTCAGCTCACGGCCGAGGAAGAGGTTGCCGACCACGTCGATGTTGTCGCACAGCGCGAGGTCCTGGTAGACGGTCGCGATGCCCAGGGCCTGGGCGTCGTGCGGCTTGTTGATCGTGACGGGCTTGCCTTCCCATTCGATGACGCCCTCATCGATGGGGTGCACGCCGGCGATCGTCTTGACCAGCGTGGACTTTCCGGCGCCGTTGTCGCCGACCAGGGCGACCACCTCACCGGCGTGGATCTCGAGCTCTACGTCGGTGAGCGCCTGGACGGCACCGAACCGCTTGGAGACCCCGCGCAACGCCAGCACGGGCGTAGCGGACACGTGAACCATCTCCTTCGCCGCCTGACCCGGCGGGAGGTTGTGCAGAAGTTTGGGGGGTGGGCCGGGAGAGCGCTCTCCGGCCCCGGATGTTCCGACCGGCGCCCCGCACGAGCTTGCGGGGCTTTGATGACGCGGGGCGCCGGCGGAGCCTTGGGTGACGCGGCCGTCCGGCGGGAGGTCGCTGCTGCGCACTCCCGCGGGACCGGTTCCGCTTAGTTCAGGCCGATCTTTTCGCAGGCCGCCTTGTACTTGGCGGTGCAGATCTCGTCGACCGTGTAGACGCCGTCCTTGACGACGGTGTCCTTGATGTTCTCCTGGGTCAGCGAGGTGACGTCGACCAGCACGGACGGGACGTCCTTGGCGCTGTCGCTGGAGACCTTGTCCTTGGCGATGGAGTTGAGGTCCTCGCCCTTGGCGAGCGCGACGGCCATCTCGGCGGCGGCCTCGGCCTCCGGCGCGTACGGCTTGTAGACGCTCATGAACTGCTCACCGGCGACGATGCGCTGCACGGCGGCCAGCTCGGCGTCCTGGCCGGTGACCGGGGCCTTGATGCCGGCGGCCTTCAGGGCGGTGATGATGCCGCCGGCCATGCCGTCGTTGGCGGAGTAGACACCGACGATGTTCTTCTTGCCGAGCGCCGAGATCGCCGCCTCCATGTTGGCGTTGGCGTTGTCCGGCGACCACTCCTTGGTGTCGTACTCCTTGCCGATCTTCACCTTGCCGTCGAGGACGGAGTGCGCGCCCTCCTTGAACTGGGCGGCGTTCGGGTCGGTGACGGAGCCGTTCATCATGACGATCTGGCCGTCCTTGGCCTTGTCGCCGAGCTCCTCCAGCAGGGCCTCGCCCTGGGTCTTGCCGACCTGGACGTTGTCGAAGGAGGTGTAGGCGCTGATCGGGCCCTCGGCGAGGCGGTCGTACGCCACGACCTTGATGCCGGCGTCGACGGCCTTCTGGACGGAGTTCTTGATCGCCTTGGCGTCCACGGCGTCCAGGATCAGCACGTCCACCTTGTTGGTGATCATCGTGTCGACCTGCTGGGCCTGGAGGTTGGCGTCCTGCCGGGCGTTGTTGTACTCGACGGTCGCCTTGTTGTCCGTCAGCTCCTTGATCTTCTTCTCGATCAGGGGCCGGTCGAACTTCTCGTACCGGGCGGTCTTGTTCTCCGGCAGGAGCAGACCGATCTTGATGTCGTCGCCCTTGGCGGGGGCGGAGCCGGTGGAGTCGTTGCCGCCGCCGGCCTCCTCAGCGCTGCCACAGGCGGCGAGAGAGATCGCCATCGCGCCCGAGGCGATGGCTACGGCGGCACGACGCATACGCGTGTTCACTTCAGAAACCTCCCTGACGAGGCCGCGTCGTTGCGGCCGAGGTGGCTGGAAGTCAACTCGGCCACACGTGCGACGTCAAGAAGTAAATCCTTAACGGGTTGGCAACGGTGCCATCCGTTCTCTAAGTGAAGGCAGGGGTGGTGGCGGGAAGTGCCCCCGACACGCTTCCGTCCAAAAGGGTCGAGTCACCCATCTCGCTGAGGGCGAGAGCGAGTGCCCCGAGCACCTCCGCGCGGCCCCCAAGTGCCCCGGGAAGGACGGACAGTTGGCGCGCCGCGCTGGGGATCGCGTAGCGGCCGACGGACTCCCTGATCGGCCCGAGAACCAGCTCTCCGGCCTCGGCGAGATCGCCGCCGAGGACGACCCGGCTCGGGTTCAGAAGGTTGCAGAGGTTGGCGACTCCACTGCCGATGTGGCGGCCGACGTCGGCGATCACCCGACGGCAGCCCGGGTCTCCGTCCCGCGCCAGCCGGACGACACCCTCCATGGTCAGATCCGTGCCGTGACTGGACTGGAGCAGCGGCAGCACATAACGCGCGGCCGCGAAGGTCTCCAGGCAGCCCCGGTTTCCGCAGCGGCAGACGGGGCCGGATTCATCAAGTGTAATATGTCCGATTTCTCCCGCTGTGCCGCCGGGACCCCGGTAGATCTTCCCGTCGATCACCAGGCCCGCGCCGACACCGCTGGAGACCTTGATGTACGCCAGGTCCCGCACGCCCTTGCCGCTGCCCCACACCAGTTCGCCGAGCGCGCCCAGGTTGGCGTCGTTGTCCACGTGCACCGGCACGCCGAGCCGCCCCCGCAGCTCCTCGGCGGGCCGGGCGCCGGTCCAGCCCGGCAGGATGGCGGTCGAGCCGAGCTGGCCGGACTCCACGTCGATCGGGCCGGGCACGCCGAGACCCACCCCGGCGATCTTCGTACGGTCCACTCCCGTGGCCGCGATCAGCCGGTTGACCAGCTCTTCCGCCCGGTCGAAGCCCTGTGCGGCGGAGGCGTCGACGTCCAGCGGCTCGGACTCCTCGGCCAGCACCTGATGGGCGAGGTTGCCCACCGCCACCCGTAGATGGGTGTGGCCGAAATCGACGCCGATCACGATGCCGGCGTCCCCGCTCAGACTGACGCTGCGCGCCCGCCGGCCGCCCGCGGAGGTCGGCGTGACCTCGACGGTTCCGCCGTCCTTCAACTCCCGCACGATGTTCGAGACGGTCGCCGCGGACAGGCCCGTCGTCCTCGCGATCTCCGCCTGGGTGAGGGATCCCGCCAGCCGCACGGCTCGTACGACCCGCTCCAGGTTGGCTCGGTGCAGCGACGACTGCGACCCCGGAGTCTCCACGACGACCTCCTGCGCGCGGGACCGCAGCGATGAGGCCCCGTCTATGTCCAACTAGTGAACTCTAAGCTGAGCCGTCCGGGGCACCTCCCGTCAAGAGGTTGAACAGTTTCCGGGAGCAGGCACACATCCGCGCGCGCCGGGGCCCTCTCCCGCGTCTCCCGCTCTTCTGCGAGGCCTACTGGTCGCCCCGGGCACCGGACCGGACACTGGGACGGCGGACGACCGCAGGACGAGGACGGAGAGGACCCGCCCATGAGGTTCAGTTACGCGCTGTTACCCGACTACCCGCTCCAGGAGTCGCTGGCCTCCATCAGACTCGCCGACGAGCTGGGCTTCCACGCCTGCTACGCCGCGGACGAGACCTGGCACAAGGACATGTGGCTGCTGTTCGCCGTGGCGGCCGGCCAGACCCGGCACATCCGCCTCGGACCGAGCGTCTCCCCGGTCACCCTGCGGGAGCCGACCCTGATCGCGCAGTCCCTGGCCACCCTCGACGAACTCTCCGGCGGCCGCGCCGAGGCCGTGCTGTCCAGCGGCAACTTCGGCCTCCTCGCCCAGTACGGCATCGACTGGACCCGCACCCGGCCCTTGTCCCGCGTCAAGGAGGCCCTTCACGTGGTGCGGACGCTGCTGGACGAGGGCACCATCACCCACCGCGGCGAGTTCTACCGGTACGACGGGCTGTTCACCTTCGCCCGCCCCGTCCAGCGGCGCGTGCCCCTGAAACTCGGCGCCATGCGCGGCCCCCGGTCCTTCGAGGCGGCCGGTGAGCTGTCCGACGGGTGCCATCACGCGCTCAGCTACACCGCGGAGGCGTACGCGTACGCGGTCCGCCACATCAGGGCGGGAGCCGAGCGGGCGGGCAAGGACTGGCGCTCCCTGGACATCGGCGCCTGGGTGGTGTTCGCCACCGGACCCGAGTCCGGGCCGGCGAAGGAGGCGGCCCGCAGCATGGTGGGCATCTACGCCTCCTCCATGCCGGAGGAGCAACTGCGCCGCAACGGTGTCGACCCGGCCGAGCTGAAGCCGGTCATCGAGGCGATCGGCGCGGGCGACCTCGCGCGGGGCATCGACCTCACTCCGCCCGAGGTCGCCGAGCGCCTGTCCATCGCGGGCACGCCGGAGGAGTGCCTGGAGAAGATCCGCACCCAGATCGCCCCCACCGGCGTGAACCACCTCATCTGCGCCGTCACCGACCGCCGGCTGGTGCGGACCTTCACCGGCCGGGAGCTGGAGGGCGTGGCGGGCGTGGACGAGCAGCTGCGTCTCATCGGCGAGCGGATCATGCCGGCGCTGGCCTGAACGGGCGCGGTGCCGGATTCGGCGCTGGCCTGAACGGGCCGCGGTGCCGGATTCGGCGCTGGCCTGAACGGGCCGCGGTGCCGGGTCCGGCCCGCCGGGGCGGGACCCGGCACCACCCGGGTCACTTCAGGGTCGCCGAGGTCAGGCCCGCCTGCACCTGGCGCTGGAAGGACAGGTAGACCACCAGCATCGGGATCATGGCGATGGTGACGCCCGCGAAGAGCACGGGCAGGTCGGAGGCGTACCCCTGCTGCTGCTGGAGCTGGATCAGGCCCTGGGTGAGCACATAGCGCTCGGGGTCGTCGCCGCTCTGCGGCTGCATCAGCACCGTCGGCAGGATGAACTGGTTCCACTGGCCCAGCGTGTTGAAGATGCCCACGCTGATCAGGCCGGGCTTCGCCATCGGCAGCATGACCTGGAAGAACGTCCGGGTGTGCGAGGCCCCGTCCAGGATCGCCGCCTCGAACACCGCCGTCGGCAGGGTCCGGAAGAAGGCGTGCATGAAGAAGACCGTGAACGGCATGGAGTAGGCGACGTACACCAGGACCAGGCCCTGGTAGGTGTTGAGCATGTCCAGCCGTTTGACCATGAAGAACAGCGGGACCAGGGCCAGGAAGACCGGGAACATCGCGCCCGCGACGAAGAAGTAGTACAGGAACCGGTTGCCCGGGAACGGGTAGCGGGCCAGGACGTACGCGGCCATCGAGCCGAACAGCATCGTCAGCGGCACCGAGAAGGCGAGCACGATGACGGTGTTGAGGAAGTAGTCGCCGATGCCCTTGTCCCAGGCCCGGGTGAAGACGTCGAACGTCCAGTTCTGCGGCCAGCCGAAGGCCGACCCGGCGATCTGGGCATCGGTCTTGAAGGAGCTGAGGACCAGCCACAGCAGCGGCAGGACGATCATCAGGGCCCACAGGGCGAGGAAGCCGTGCGAGAAGGCGTTCAGGGTGACGCCCTCGCCGCGCCGCTCGTCGGCCCGCGGCGGGACCTTCGCCACGGACGGCTCGGCGGCGGGGGCCGGGACGGTTTCCTTCAAGGGTGCGCTCATGTCATCTCTCCCGCTCAGAACTCGATGCGCTCGCGGCGGGTGGCGCGCAGCATGACCACGGACACGATCAGGGTCAGCAGCAGCATGACCACGCCCATGGCGCAGGCGTAGCCGCTCTTGCCGTAGTAGAGGAAGTTCCGCATCATCACGGTCGCCATGACCTCGCTGTGGTGGTCGGGGCCGCCGCCGAACTCACCGGAGGTCATGGTCGAGACGAGGATGAACATGTCCATCGCCGCGATGCCGAGATAGACCCAGGCCGTCTGCACGGAGTCCCACAGCAGCGGCAGGGTGATGCGGAAGAAGGACTGGGCGCGGCCGGCGCCGTCGATGAGCGCGGCCTCGTAGATGTCCCTCGGGATGGACTGCATGGCGGCGGAGAACAGCACCAGGTAGAAGCCGACGCCGTGCCAGACGACCACCACGATGAGCGCCCAGAGGACGAAGTCCGGTTCGTTCAGCCACTCCACCGGCCGGTCCGCGTCCACCAGGCCGAGCTTGACCAGCGCGCCGTTGAGCATGCCGCCGCTGTCGCTGCGGTAGACCGCGCGGAACAGCACGGCGAGGATCGCCAGCGACAGCACCTGCGGGAAGAAGTAGACGACCTTGTAGAACCGGGACCCGGCGACTCCGGCCACCCCGCCGGCCCGGCCGCGGCCGCCCGCGTTCAGCATGAAGGCGAAGAACAGCGCGAG
Source organism: Streptomyces sp. NPDC052687 (assembly GCF_040678395.1). Lineage (NCBI taxonomy): Bacteria > Bacillati > Actinomycetota > Actinomycetes > Kitasatosporales > Streptomycetaceae > Streptomyces > Streptomyces sp. NPDC052687. The sequence continues at coordinate 43,952 of NZ_JBFATR010000028.1, forward strand.
CAGGATGGTGATCACCGGGATGAACACCAGGAACAGGATGTTGTGCCAGATGGCGCCCATGAAGATGTCGTCCTGGAACAGCGCCTTGTAGTTGTCCAGACCGACAAAGCCGAAGGTCTGCGACTGGCCCTTCCAGTCGGTCAGCGAATAGCCGAACGTCTGGATGTACGGCCAGATCACAAAGATCACATAAAGCGCCACGGGAACGAGGAGAAACCCCGCGACGAACCGGTACTGCCCCTTACGCATGAAACCTGCCCCACTGTCCCCACCTGAAGGGGCGCGGGGAACTGCGCGACCAGCCACGACCGACCGGCGGACCGCAGACCACCGCACCCCTACGGCGCATCCGGAAAAGACCTATTCCCGCCGATTCTTCTTGGACGCCGGGTCCTTCGCGGCCTTGTCCACCGCCGCCTGGGCCCGCTTCAGCCACTCCTTCGGCTGAATCCGCCGCGCCATCAGCTCGTTGGACGCGTTCTGGATGGCGGTGTCCATCTCGCTGTACCACTCGGTGTACAGGTAGCGGAAGGTGTTGTCACCGGCCGCCTTGGACGCCTCGACGGTGGACTGGGTGCCCGGCCGCAGCCGCACGCTGGGGTCGACGCCGTCCTTGAGGATGGTCAGCGAGTTCGCCTCCTTGGCGAACAGCGTGGACCACTCGCGGGAGAGCATCATCCGCATGAACTCCTTGGCCGCGGGCAGGTTCTTGGCCTTGGCCGGGATGATGAAGGGCTCTCCGGAGCCGGCCCGGATCGCCTCGAACGGCATCACGCTGCCCTCCAGCAGCGGCATCGGCAGGAACTTCATGTCGAAGTCCGGCGGCGTCTGCTTCAGCTGCTCGTTCTCCAGCCAGGAGCCGGAGGTGATGAAGGCGGCCTTGTACTGGTTCCAGCGGGTCTGGGACTCGGTGTGGTCCAGGCCGTTCGTGCCGGGCATCAGATAGCCCTTCTCGACGACCTCGTAGACCGCCTCGACGGCGGCCTGCGCGGCGTCGGAGCCGACGAACGCCTTGGGGTCGAGGTTGTCGATCGCCTTCATGGCGTCCAGGCCGCCCTTCTTGGCGATCAGGTCCATGATGGCGACGTTGATGTAGTACGGGTACTTGCCCTGATGGGCGAGGCCGCCGATGCCCTGGGACTTGGCGTCCTTGCAGATGGCGAGGAAGTCGTCCCAGGTCTTGGGCGCCTCCCAGCCCTTGTCCTCGAAGAGCTTGCCGGAGTACCACAGGCCCCACACCGTGTAGATGTAGTTGAGGGCGACGACCTTGCCCTCCTGCAGGCCCGGGTCGAGGGTGCCGGGGATGACGGTGTCGCGGACCTTCTTCGACGGGTCGTCGACGCTGGGCGCGTCCAGGACCTCGGCGAGGTCGAGGAGCTGGCCGTTCTTGTACAGGACGTCGATCTTGATCTTCTGGGCGCCGGAGTTGTCCACGATGTCCGGCGGGTTGCCGGCGTTGAAGCGCGGCTGGAGCTTGCCGGTGATCTCCTGGGTGCCGGTGTGGGTGGAGGTCACCCCCCACTTCTTCCGGAAGGACGCCTCCCAGGCCTTGGCGTAGTCGTCGCCGTAGCCGCCCTTGAAGATGACGACGTCGAGCTTGCTGCCCTTCTTCACGCCGAAGGGGTTGTCCTTGGACGTCTCGCCCTGGGTGTCGTCGTTCGATTCCCCGCCTCCGCCGCTGGCACAGGCCGACAGGAAGCCCATGGCGGGTACGGAGACCAGTCCGAGCGCGGCGGACCGCTTGATCAGCGAGCGGCGGCCGACGCCGTCGGTGCCGTGGTGCGCGACCGTGTTCCCGGCGCCGTCGGCGCCGCCGTTCGTGACACCGTTCCGGGCGCCGTCGCCGGCGGAAGTGGATCCCATGCTCAAGTCCTCGCCTTCTTCCAGGACTCAGGCGGTGAACCGGATCCTCCCCGGCACCGCGGTGGGGTCAAGCAGGGTCGTACAGGATTGCGGTTCGTGTGAATCGCCGACAGGTATAGTCCACTTCCCGCCAGGGGAGCAAGATCGAATGCAAGGTTCGCCGTTTGTCTTTTCCGAGTTGAGACCTCGCGGAAATATGGGACGGCGGCGTTCCGGACGCCGGGAAAATCGGGGTCCGGCCGTTCGAATGGCGCAGCCAACACCCTTGACAGCCTTCGCCACTTGAGTCACAACTGATCCTTGCGCCGCGAAGGTGACAACGTTGTCCCGGCGCAGGGAGGGTGGTCGGGTATGCGATACGGATATCGGCACAGAGGCCGGCGCGGATGTCGGCACGGATGGAGGACGGCGGTCGTCTCGGCGGCCGCCTTCGCTTTGGCCGCGGGCTCGCCGGGCGCGGCGGTCGCCCTGCCCGCCGCACCGGAGCCGGCCGCCCGGGAGTTCGCCTCCTCCTTCGAGGCGGGGGAGCCGGCACCCGACTGGGTGAGCACCGCGGAGACCGCCCCGGACGGCACCCGGCGCGTCTCGGGTGTCGACGGCGGCTACCGCACCGGCATCCCGGGCGATGTCACCGAGCGCGTCACCGAGGTGCGGGCCAGCGGGGAGAACGCGGGCGCCGGCGAGGTGAAGGAGAACCTGGCCGACGGCGAGCCGAGCACCAAGTGGCTGGTTTTCGAGCCCACCGGCTGGGCCGAGTTCGACCTGGACGAGCCGGTGCGGCTGGTGACGTACGCGCTCACCTCCGCGAACGACGCCGCCGGCCGCGACCCGGCCGACTGGACGCTGAAGGGCTCGGCGGACGGCAAGGACTGGAAGACCCTCGACATCCGCACCGGCGAGTCCTTCTCCGAGCGGTTCCAGACGAAGACGTACGACCTGGCCGAGCCGGCCGAGTTCCGGCATTTCCGGCTGGACGTCACCAGGAACCACGGCGCCGGTCTGCTCCAGCTCGCGGACGTGCGGTTCTCCACCGGCGACGCCGCCGGGCCGGTCCCCGAGGACATGCTCACCCTGGTCGACCGCGGCCCCGCCGGCTCCCCCACCGCGAAGGCCGGCGCCGGTTTCACCGGCCGGCGCGCCCTGCGCTACGCCGGCCGGCACACCGCGGACGGGCGGGGCCACGCGTACAACAAGGTCTTCGACGTCGACGTGGCCGTCACTCGCGACACCCGGCTGGCCTACCGGGTGTTCCCGCAGATGGCCGACGGCGACCTCGACTGGGCGGCCACCCATGTCGCCGTCGACCTGGCCTTCACGGACGGCACCTACCTCAGCGACCTGGCCGCCACCGACCAGCACGGCTTCCGGCTCTCCCCGCAGGGGCAGGGCGCGGCCAAGGTGCTCTACGTCAACCAGTGGAACAACGTGGTGGCGCGGATCGGCTCGGTGGCCGCGGGGAAGACCGTCGACCGGATCCTGGTGGCGTACGACGCGCCGAAGGGCCCGGCGCGGTTCCGCGGCTGGGTGGACGACGTGACCCTGGACGTCGCGCCCCCCGAGCCGCCCCGGGCGCACCTGTCCGACTACGCGGTGACCACCCGCGGCACCAACTCCAGCGGCGGCTTCTCGCGCGGCAACAACTTCCCCGCGACCGCCGTACCGCACGGCTTCAACTTCTGGACACCGGTCACCAACGCGGGTTCGCTGAGCTGGCTGTACGACTACGCGCGGGCGAACAACGCGGACAACCTGCCCACCCTGCAGGCGTTCAGCGCGAGCCACGAGCCGAGCCCTTGGATGGGCGACCGGCAGACCTTCCAGGTGATGCCGTCGGCGGCCGCCGGCGCCCCCGACACCGGACGCGCGGCCCGCGCGCTGCCCTTCCGGCACGCGAACGAGACCGCCCGGCCGCACTACTACGGCGTCCGGTTCGAGAACGGTCTCAAGGCCGAGATGACCCCGACCGACCACGCGGCGATGCTGCGCTTCACGTATCCCGGCGACGACGCGAGCGTGGTGTTCGACAACGTGACGGACCAGGCCGGCCTCACGCTCGACCCGGCCGCCGGGACGGTCACGGGCTACTCGGACGTCAAGTCGGGCCTGTCCACCGGCGCCACCCGCCTCTTCGTGTACGGCGTCTTCGACAAGCCCGTCACGGACGGGGCGGCCCAAGGAGTGAAGGGCTATCTGCGCTTCGACGCGGGCGCCGACCGCACGGTGACCCTGCGGCTGGCGACCTCGCTCATCAGCGTCGACCAGGCGAAGGACAACCTGCGCCAGGAGATACCGGGCGGCACGTCCTTCGAGACGGTGAAGGCGCGCGCCCAGCGCCAGTGGGACCGGCTGCTCGGGAAGGTCGAGGTGGAGGGCGCGACCCCGGACCAGCTGACCACGCTGTACTCCAGCCTGTACCGCCTGTACCTGTACCCCAACTCCGGTCACGAGAAGGTGGGTTCGACGTACAAGTACGCCTCGCCCTTCTCCCCCATGCCGGGACCCGACACGCCCACCCACACCGGCGCGAAGATCGTCGAGGGGAAGGTGTACGTCAACAACGGCTTCTGGGACACCTACCGGACGACCTGGCCGGCGTACTCCCTGCTGACCCCGTCCCGGGCGGGCGAGCTGGCCGACGGGTTCGTGCAGCACTACAAGGACGGCGGCTGGACCTCCCGCTGGTCCTCCCCCGGCTACGCCGACCTGATGACCGGCACCTCCTCGGACGTGGCCTTCGCCGACGCGTACGTCAAGGGCGTGGACTTCGACGCGGAGGCGGCGTACGAGGCGGCCGTGAAGAACGCGACGGTGGTGCCGCCGTCCTCGGGCGTCGGCCGCAAGGGCATGGCCACCTCGCCGTTCCTCGGCTACACGTCCACCGACACCCACGAGGGCCTGTCGTGGGCGCTGGAGGGCTTCCTCAACGACTACGGCATCGCGAGGATGGGCCGGGCGCTGTACCGGGAGACCGGCGAGCGCCGCTACCGGGAGGAGGCCGCCTACTTCCTCGACCGCGCCCGCGACTACGTCAACCTCTTCGACGCGAAGGCCGGCTTCTTCCAGGGCCGGGACGCGAAGGGCGGCTGGCGGGTGCCCTCGGAGTCGTACGACCCCCGCGTGTGGGGCCACGACTACACCGAGACCAACGGCTGGGGTTACGCCTTCACCGCCCCGCAGGACAGCCGGGGCCTGGCCAATCTGTACGGCGGCCGGGCGGGCCTGGCCGAGAAGCTGGACGAGTACTTCGCCACCCAGGAGACCGCGTCCCCTCAGTTCGCGGGCTCGTACGGCGGGGTCATCCACGAGATGACGGAGGCCCGGGACGTCCGGATGGGCATGTACGGCCACTCCAACCAGGTGGCCCATCACGCGATCTACATGTACGACGCGGCGGGGCAGCCGTGGAAGACGCAGGAGAAGGTGCGGGAGGTGCTGTCCCGGCTCTACGTCGGCAGCGAGATCGGGCAGGGCTACCACGGCGACGAGGACAACGGCGAGCAGTCGGCCTGGTACCTGTTCTCCGCCCTCGGCTTCTACCCGCTGGTGATGGGCAGCGGCGAGTACGCCATCGGCTCACCGCTGTTCACCAAGGCCACGGTGCACCTGGAGAACGGCGCGGACCTGGTGGTCAGGGCGCCGCGCAACAGCGCGCGGAACGTCTATGTGCAGGGGGTGCGGGTCGACGGCCGTCCCTGGCACTCCACCGCACTGCCCCACCGGATGCTCGCCCGGGGCGGCGTCATCGAGTTCGACATGGGGCCGAGGCCGTCGGACTGGGGCACGGGCAGGCACGCGGCGCCCGTGTCGATCACGACGGACGACGAGGTGCCGGTGCCGCGCGCGGACGCTCTGCAGGGTGACGGGCCGCTCTTCGACGACACCTCGGCGACCGAGGCGGCCGTCACGACGGCCGGCCTCCCCGTCGCGGGCCGCACCAAGGCCGTGCAGTACACCCTGACCTCCCCCGCCGACCACACCCGCGCCCCTTCCTCCTGGACCCTCCAGGGGTCGGCCGACGGCACGACCTGGCGGACGCTGGACGAACGCACGGACGAGTCCTTCCGCTGGGACCGCCAGACCCGCGCGTTCTCCGTGGCGTCACCGGGGCGGTACGCGCACTACCGGCTGGTGCTGGGCGAGGAGGCGGTGCTGGCGGAGGTGGAGCTGCTGGGCTGAGGCGCGCACCCACCCGGGACCCGGGCAGGAGCCCGGGGCCCGGGTGGGTGACCCGGCGTGGACGGCTTCGCCGCCTCGGGGTCAGCGGACCGTGTCGAGCGGTTCGGGGACCGGGGCGGTGGCGGGGGCCGCTTCGGCGGGGGCCGCGGCGGGCTTGGCGCGCAGGCCGGAGGCGCTGATCAGGGCGGCGAGCGCGGCGGCCACCAGCGGGACGAGCAGCGCCGCGCGGTGACCGTCGAGCACGGCCGCGTCGCCGGTGCCGTCGGTCGCCGCGGTGAGCACGGTGGTGGCGGACGAGAGACCGAGCGCCGCGCCGAACTGGAAGGAGGTGTACAGCAGACCGCCGGCGACGCCCTGCTCGTCCTCCTCGATGCCCTCGGTGGCGACGATGGTCAGCGGACCGTAGGCCAGCGAGAAGGCGAGGCCCAGGATGATCAGGCTCGGGAACATCATCAGGTAGGTCCAGTCCGGGCCAAGCGGCAGCATCAGCGCGTAGGACAGCGTCGCCAGCAGCAGACCGCCGAAGATGACCCGGGCGTTGCCGAACCGGTGCACCAGCTTCGGAGTGAGCGTCGGCGACAGGATCGCGTCGACGCCGATCACGATCATCGCGAAGCTGGTCTCCAGCGTGGACCAGCCGCGCAGCTCCTGCAGGTAGAGCACGACGATGAACTGGAAGCCGAAGAACCCGGCGGCGAACAGCAGTCCGGCGATGTTGGAGCGCACCAGGCCGCCGTTGCGGAAGATGGAGAGCCGGACCAGCGGCGCGGCCGCCTTCCGCTCGATCAGCACGAACGTCACGAACAGCGCCAGGGCGGCGGCCACGGTGAGCGCGGTGGTGACCGCCGGCTCGTGGCCGGCCCGCTCGATGGCGAAGACCAGGAGCAGGATGGCCGCCGTGACACTGACGGCGCCGGCCGCGTCCACGCTCCGGCCGGCGCGCTCGGGCCGGGCCGGCTCGGGGATGAGGGCCGCACCGGCGACCAGGATGACGAACGACAGGATCACCGGGGCGAAGAACACCCAGCGCCAGTCGGCCGAGGCGAGCAGACCACCGACCACCAGGCCGATGGAGAAACCGCCGGCCGCGGTGCCCGAGTAGACCAGCAGGGCCTTGTTGCGCTGCGGGCCCTCCGCGAAGCCGGTGGTGATGATCGACAGACCGGCCGGGGTCATGAAGGCCGCCGCCACACCGGTGACGAACCGGGCGACGATCAGCATCCACCCCTCGGTGGCCAGACCGCCCAGACCGGAGAAGAGCAGGAAGACGGTCAGCCAGAACAGGAACATCCGGCGCCGTCCGAACAGGTCGGCGGCGCGCCCGCCGAGCAGCATGAATCCGCCGTATCCGAGGACGTAGGCGCTCATGACCCACTGGAGCATGCCGGTGGACAGCCCGAGGTCGGCCCGGATGGACGGCAGGGCCACGTTGAGCATAGCCACGTCGACGCCCTCCAGGAAGATCGCGCCACAGAGCACGAACAGCACGCCCCAAGCGCGCCCACTCATGCGGTCGGTGCCGCCGCCCGGAGGGGAATGCAGTGCGGTCACGGAAATGACTCCTTGTCGGAAGTGACGCGGGAACGGAACGGGAGCAGATCGGGGCGACCGCCGTGACCTGGCTCGAAAGCATCGCGTGGACCGGAGCCGGGGCGGTTCCCTCTTGTAACCACAGGAATCCTCGGGCAGGCTCGGCGGCTATGGAAGAAGGCACTTCGAAGTCACCGACTCACTGCGCGGGTACCGAAGATGAGTACGAGGTCCTGCAGTGGGACGTCCGGCAGGGGTGTGAGGTACGGCAGATCCTCGACCGCGTGGCGGACAAGTGGTCCCTGCTGGTGATCGCACTGCTGGAGCGCCGCAGCCTCCGCTTCTCCGAACTGCGCCGTCAGATCGACGGGGTGAGCCAGCGCATGCTCACCGTCACCCTGCGCCAGCTGGAGCGGGACGGCCTGGTCAAGCGCACCGTGTACCCGGTCGTACCGCCGCGCGTGGACTACGAGTTGACCCCGCTGGGCGCGACGCTGCACGAGACCATCCGCAACCTGGTGACCTGGACCGAGGAGCACCAGAACGAGATCGCCGCCGCGCGCGCCGAGTACGACCGGCGGGCGGCCCAGGCCGTGGCGTCCTGACCGGCGGGGGCGGGTCCCCGCACCGCGAATCCGGGCCGGACCTTACGGATTCGGCCCTTTTGGCCACCGGTGCGGCATGACGAAGGGCCGCACCCCGTCGCCGGGGTGCGGCCCTTGTGCGGTCCTGTCGTTCCGCTTGCTCGCGGATTACCCGCGGATCACTTGCGGATCAGGCTGCGCAGCACGTACTGCATGATGCCGCCGTTGCGGTAGTAGTCCGCCTCACCGGGGGTGTCGATGCGGACGAGCGCGTCGAACTCGACGCCGGTGTCGGTGGTGACCTTCACCGTGCGCGGCGTGCGGCCCTCGTTCAGCTCGGTGACGCCGGTGATGGAGAAGGTCTCCTCGCCGGTCAGGCCGAGCGACTCGGCGGACTGGCCCTCGGGGAACTGCAGCGGCAGGACGCCCATGCCGATGAGGTTCGAGCGGTGGATGCGCTCGTACGACTCGGCGATGACGGCCCTGACGCCGAGGAGCGCGGTGCCCTTGGCCGCCCAGTCGCGGGACGAGCCGGAGCCGTACTCCTTGCCGGCCAGGACGACCAGCGGGATGCCGGCGGCCTGGTAGTTCTGCGAGGCGTCGTAGATGAAGGAGACCGGGCCGCCCTCCTGCGTGAAGTCGCGGGTGTAGCCGCCCTCGGTGCCCGGCGCGATCTGGTTGCGCAGGCGGATGTTGGCGAACGTGCCGCGGATCATGACCTCGTGGTTGCCGCGGCGCGAGCCGTAGCTGTTGAAGTCGCGGCGCTCGACGCCGTGCTCCGTGAGGTACTTGCCGGCCGGGGTGTCGGCCTTGATGGCGCCGGCCGGGGAGATGTGGTCGGTGGTGACCGAGTCGCCCAGCTTGGCCAGGACGCGGGCGCCCGTGATGTCGGTGACCGGGGTCGTCTCCATCGTCATGCCCTCGAAGTACGGGGGCTTGCGGACGTAGGTCGACTCCGGGTCCCACTCGAAGGTGTCGCCGGTCGGGACCGGGAGCGACTGCCACTGGGCGTCGCCGGCGAAGACGTCCTGGTAGGACTTGGTGAACATGTCCTCGCCGATGGCGTTGGCGACGACGTCGTTCACCTCGGCCTCGGAGGGCCAGATGTCCTTCAGGTAGACCGGGTTGCCGTCCTGGTCGGTGCCCAGGGCGTCCTTGGTGATGTCGACCTTCATGGAGCCGGCGATGGCGTAGGCGACGACCAGCGGCGGGGACGCCAGGTAGTTCATCTTGACGTCGGGGTTGATGCGGCCCTCGAAGTTCCGGTTGCCGGAGAGGACCGAGGTGACCGCGAGGTCGTGGTCGTTGACGGCCTTGGAGACCTCCTCCGGCAGCGGGCCGGAGTTGCCGATGCAGGTGGTGCAGCCGTAACCGACCAGGTTGAAGCCGACCTTGTCGAGGTACGGGGTGAGCCCGGCCTTGTCGAAGTAGTCGGTGACGACCTTCGAACCCGGGGCGAGGGTGGTCTTGACCCACGGCTTGCGGGTCAGGCCCTTCTCGACCGCCTTCTTGGCCACCAACGCGGCGGCGACCATGACGTACGGGTTGGAGGTGTTGGTGCAGGAGGTGATGGCCGCGACCGTCACCGCGCCGTGGTCCAGGGTGTAGGTCGAGCCGTCGGGGGCGGTGACGGTGACCGGGTTCGACGGGACGGCGGCACCGGTGCCCTCGGCGTGCTGCGGCGCGCCGGCGCCGTTCTCCTGGCTGCCGTAGGCCGGGGCGTCGGAGGCCGGGAAGGACTCGGCGCTGGCCTCGTCGACCGGGGAGGCCGCGGCACCGGGCTGCTGCGCGACGGGCGCCTCGACGTAGTTGAGGACGTCCTTGGCGAACTGCTCGGCGGCCTTGGACAGCTCGATGCGGTCCTGCGGACGCTTCGGGCCGGCGATGGAGGGGACGACCGTGGAGAGGTCCAGCTCCAGCTTCTCGGAGAAGTCCGGCTCGGCGGCCGGGTCAAGCCACAGGCCCTGCTGCTTGGCGTACGCCTCGACGAGCGCGACCTGCTGCTCGGAGCGGCCGGTCAGGCGCAGGTAGTTCAGGGTCTCGTCGTCGATCGGGAAGATCGCGGCGGTGGAGCCGAACTCCGGCGACATGTTGCCGATGGTGGCGCGGTTGGCCAGGGAGGTGGCGGCGACGCCCTCGCCGTAGAACTCGACGAACTTCCCGACGACGCCGTGCTGGCGCAGCATCTCGGTGATGGTGAGCACCAGGTCGGTGGCGGTGGTTCCGGTGGGCAGCTCGCCGGTCAGCTTGAAGCCGACGACGCGCGGGATGAGCATGGAGACCGGCTGGCCGAGCATGGCGGCCTCGGCCTCGATGCCGCCGACGCCCCAGCCGAGGACGCCGAGGCCGTTGACCATGGTGGTGTGCGAGTCGGTGCCGACCAGGGTGTCGGGGTACGCCTTGCCGTCGCGGACCATGACGACGCGGGCCAGGTGCTCGATGTTCACCTGGTGGACGATGCCGGTGCCCGGCGGGACGACCTTGAACTCGTCGAAGGCGGTCTGGCCCCAGCGCAGGAACTGGTAGCGCTCCTTGTTGCGGCCGTACTCCAGGTCGACGTTCTGCTTGAACGCCTCGTTGGTGCCGAACTTGTCGGCGATGACGGAGTGGTCGATGACCAGCTCGGCCGGGGCCAGCGGGTTGATCTTCGCCGGGTCGCCGCCGAGCTCCTTGACGGCCTCACGCATGGTGGCGAGGTCGACGACACAGGGCACGCCGGTGAAGTCCTGCATGATCACGCGGGCCGGCGTGAACTGGATCTCCTGCGACGGCTGGGCCTGGGAGTCCCAGTTGCCGAGGGCGCGGATGTGGTCGGCGGTGATGTTCGCGCCGTCCTCGGTGCGGAGCAGGTTCTCCAGCAGGACCTTCAGGCTGTAAGGCAGCCGGGCGGAGCCCTCGACCTTGTCAAGCCGGAAGATCTCGTACGACTCGTCGCCCACCTGCAGCGTGCTGCGGGCGTCGAAGCTGTTCGCCGACACGACAGTCTCCTTCATTGATGTGCGCGTACCACCGCATCCTGCCGCCACGCGAGCTTGGCCGATCCGCTAAGGTAAGGCTAAGTTAGGTCAACCTTACTGCTGTGGTGGCTGCGGTGCGCCTCGGCAGATATCTCGATGTCGAGATAACTCTAGTACATGGGCGCGGGATGGTCATGCCCCGCCCCGCTTGCCCTGCCTGCGAACCGGGGCGGTCTCGGTCTTTCCGGGACATCGGTGGCTGGATACAGCTGGCCACCGGGTGCGGCAGACAGACAGATCCATCAGAAGTCTGCAAACCTCTTGCTCTTGCAAGTAATAAGCAACAAGCTGGACGGGTCCTTACCGCCTGCCCTGGATGCGGAGCCCAGCCGTGCCCCAATTGCTGCCGGATACCGGACCGCAACGCGTCCTGGCCGCGTCGAACTTCGTCTACACCATCGGCAGCGGCCTCTACCTGACCGCAGGCGTCCTCTACTTCACCCAGGCGGCCCACCTGCCCGCCGGCCAGGTGGGCCTCGGACTCGGCATCGCCGGATTCTTCTCGCTGGCCCTGGGGATCGCCGTCGGCCACCTCGCGGACAGGTACGGAGCCCGTGGCGTCCATGCGGCCACCCTTGTCGTCCAGGCCCTGGCCACGGCCGGCTTCCTGCTGGTGGACAGCTTCTGGCCGTTCGTCCTCATGGTCAGCGCGGCCGCCGGGGCGAAGGCAGCCGGAACAGCCGCCCGCTCCCCGCTCATCAGGCACTACGGAGGGGACCGGCCACAGGAGTTCCGGGCCTATCTCCGCGCGGTGACCAACGTCGGCATATCCCTCGGCGCCCTGGGAGCGGGATGGGTCGTTCAGGTGGGCACCCTCACCGCCTACCAGCTCATGATCATCGGCAACGCGATCGCCTTCGCGGTCTCCTCGGCGCTCCTGGTCCTCCTCCCGCCGGTCACGCCCCTCCCCGCCACCGGCGGCCCTCGCTGGATCGCCCTGCGAGACCGGCCCTACCTGCTGCTCACCACTCTCGACGGCATCATGGCCATCCAGTTCAAGGTGCTCACCGTCGCCATCCCGCTCTGGATCGTCGGTGCCACCGCGGCTCCGCACTGGCTCATCTCCGGCACCATGCTCACCGGCACCGTCATCGTCGTCGCGTTCCAGGTACGCGCCAGTCGCCACGTCGATTCCCCCGCAGCCGGCGGAGACGCCTACCGCCGGGCAGGCGTCGCGTTCCTCATCGCGTGCGCGCTGATCTCCCTGTCCGCGGGGGTGCCGGCCTGGGCCGCCGCGACGCTGCTCATCACCGCGGTGGTGATCCACACGGTCGGCGAGCTGTGGCACTCCGCCGCCGGCTTCGAGGTGTCCTTCGCCCTCGCTCCACGACACGCAACGGGGCAGTACCTGGGCGTGTTCGGCCTCGGCGCCGGACTGGCCGAGGCCCTCGGACCAGGACTGCTCATCTGGCTCTGTATCAGCTGGGGCCGCCCCGGGTGGTATGTCGTGGGCGCCATGTTCGCACTGACGGGCCTGGCGGCACCACTCGCCGTCCGCTGGGCGCAAGCCCACCAGGACGCGCGGCAGGCGCAGCTTCGAGCCGCCGGAAAGGCACCCGCGGCCTGAATCGCTCGCCCGCCACCCGGCGACGGCACCGGACCCGCGCGGCCCGATCCCTCACCGTTGCCCCGCCGCCGTAAGCCCCGACACCGCGACGCGCGGCCATCGACCGGCCCAACCGGGGTAACCGAAAGGCAGACATCCGCGCTCGCACGGGAGGAACCCATGCCCCTGACGTTTCGCAAGAGTTTTCGGATCCTGCCCGGCGTACGGCTGAACATCAACCGGCGCTCCTGGTCCATCACGACCGGCGGCGCCCACGGCCCGCGCCATACGCACAGCAGCACCGGACGTCGTACGACATCGGTGGATTTGCCCGGACCTTTCGGGTGGCGTCGCACCCGTACCGCCAAGCGTCGTTGACGGTCCATCACCCGAACGGACCCCCCGGGGATGTGCCATCTCATATCTGAGATAGCCTCAACCCCATGGCAGACGACTACCTCGTACGCATCGGCAAGCTCATCCGTGACGCCCGGCAGCACCGTGGCTGGACGCAATCGCAGCTTGCCGAGGCGCTCGGCACCTCGCAGAGCGCCGTGAATCGCATCGAGCGGGGCAACCAGAACATCAGCCTTGAGATGATCGCCCGCATCGGCGAGGCCCTGGACAGCGAAATCGTCTCGCTGGGCTACGCGGGCCCGATGCATCTGAGGGTGGTGGGCGGCCGCCGGCTGTCCGGCGCCATCGATGTGAAGACCAGCAAGAACGCGTGCGTCGCCCTGCTGTGCGCCTCGCTGCTCAACCAGGGGCGCACGGTGCTGCGCCGGGTGGCCCGGATCGAGGAGGTGTACCGCCTGCTGGAGGTGCTGAACTCCATCGGCGTGCGCACCCGCTGGATCAACAACGGCGTCGACCTGGAGATCGTGCCGCCGGCCGACCTCGACCTGGAGTCCATCGACGCGGAGGCGGCCCGCCGCACCCGCTCGATCATCATGTTCCTCGGCCCGCTGCTGCACCGCATGGACCGCTTCAAGCTGCCCTACGCCGGCGGCTGCGACCTCGGTACCCGGACCATCGAGCCGCACATGATCGCGCTGCGCCGGTTCGGCCTCGACATCGCCGCGACCGAGGGGCAGTACCACGCGGTGGTGGACCCGGGCGTGCGCCCCGACCGCCCGATCGTCCTGACCGAACGCGGCGACACCGTCACCGAGAACGCGCTGCTCGCCGCCGCCCGGCACGACGGCGTCACCGTCATCCGCAACGCCTCCTCCAACTACATGGTCCAGGACCTGTGCTTCTTCCTGGAGGCGCTGGGCGTCAAGGTCGAGGGCATCGGCACCACCACGCTCACCGTGCACGGCATGCCGCACATCGACGTCGACGTCGACTACTCCCCCTCCGAGGACCCGGTCGAGGCGATGAGCCTGCTCGCCGCCGCGGTGGTCACGGAGTCCGAGCTGACGGTGCGCCGCGTGCCCATCGAGTTCCTGGAGATCGAGCTGGCGGTCCTGGAGGAGATGGGCCTCGACCACGACCGCACGCCCGAGTACGTCGCCGACAACGGCCGCACCCGCCTGGTGGACCTGACCGTGCGCCCCTCCAAGCTGGAAGCGCCCATCGACAAGATCCACCCCATGCCGTTCCCCGGCCTGAACATCGACAACGTCCCGTTCTTCGCGGCCATCGCGGCGTCCGCGCAGGGCAAGACGCTGATCCACGACTGGGTCTACGACAACCGCGCCATCTACCTGACCGACCTCAACCGCCTCGGCGGACGCCTGCAGTTGCTCGACCCGCACCGCGTCCTCGTCGAGGGCCCCACCCGCTGGCGCGCCGCCGAGATGATGTGCCCGCCGGCCCTGCGGCCCGCGGTGGTCGTCCTGCTGGCGATGATGGCGGCGGAGGGCACGTCGGTGCTGCGCAACGTGTACGTCATCAACCGGGGGTACGAGGACCTGGCGGAGCGGCTGAACTCGGTGGGGGCGCAGATCGAGACGTTCCGGGACATCTGACCGCCCCGGTCCGGAGCGCCGCCGTGTGGCCGGCCGCTGCCGCCGGCCACCTGTTCAGCCCATTCGCCGGTCTCCGGTTCTCCGGGGCCGAGAGGTGCGGCGGCAGCTTCTGTGAGTGTCAACTGGCTTGTTTGTTTTGCCAGTTGACTGACCGGCACCTGCAAAAGGGTCATACGGGCGTCAGCTGGTCTCCCGTATCTCCGGTCGCTGGAAGACGGCCGACGTCGTGGGATATGAACGCGCGGAACTCGGTATCCGCGAGCCGAGTGCACTGGTGACTTACCCCGGCCGAGGGGAACCAGTGCCTGCCGGCAGCGCGATATCCGGGGAAGCGTCGCGGGAGGTCACAGCGACAGAAGAGGGAGGGCCATGAGCCCCAGAGGAGCCCGTGCGCGTCGTGCGCTCGGCCGTGCACGTATGACCTGGCTGGCCGTCGGCGCGGCGGTGCTCGGCGGTGCCGGGCCGGCGACGGTCGCGGCCGGCGCCCCGGCGGTCGCGGCCCCGGCGGAACGATTCGGCGCCGCGGAACGGTCCGGTGCGGCGGAGCCGTCCGGTGCGATGGAGCCGTCCGGTGCGGCGGAGCCGTCCGCCGCAACGGAGCCGTCCGGTGCGGCGGACACCGGCCGCCCGGCGAGGGCCCGGACCCTGGCGTTCGGCGGGACCGCGTCCGAGCGCACCCTGCCGCGCACCGGGACCGAGGAGTTCTCGCTGATCGGCGTCTCCTGGGCGGACCACACCCGGCGCTTCGACGGCACCGCGCAGGTCCGCACGCGCAGCGCCGAGACGGGCCGGTGGTCCGGCTGGCGGGACCTGGACTTCGACATCGTGGCGCCGGAGACGGACGAGGCGGCCGCCGCGGACACCCGCGGTGCCTCCGAACCGCTGTGGACGGGGCCGTCCGACGCGGTCGAGGCGCGCGTCGTCGCCGACGGCCGGCAGCGCGCCGTACCCGGCGGCCTGCGCCTGGACCTGATCGACCCCGGCACCACCACGGCGGAGGCCACGGCGACAGCCCCGTCCACGGCCACGTCTCAGGGCCGGGCCGAGACCACCGCCCCCGCCCGTCCCCCCATCGTCAGCCGGGCCGGCTGGGGTGCCGACGAGTCGCTGGTGAAGGACCCCGCGGAGTACATCCCCAAGGTGGAGGCCGTGTTCGTCCACCACACCGCGGGCACGAACGACTACACCTGCGCCGACTCCGCCGCCGTCATCCGGGCCATCTTCGTCTACCACGTGCAGTCGAACGGCTGGAACGACGTGGGCTACAACTTCTTCGTCGACAAGTGCGGCACCCTCTTCGAGGGCCGCGCGGGCGGGGTCGACCAGCGCATCCGCGGCGCCCACACCTACGGCTTCAACGGGGTCTCGTCCGGCGTCTCCCTGCTCGGCAACTACGAGGACGGCGGCACGCCCACCCCCGCCGCGCTGTCCGCCATCGCCGACCTCGCCGCCTGGAAGCTGGGCCTGGACGGCGTCGACCCGCAGGGCCGGGTCACGCTGACCGCCGCCGGGGACACCGGCGTCTACGAGCCCGGTGAGAAGGCCACCCTGTACACCGTCTCGGGCCACCGGGACGGCTACGCCACCCTCTGCCCGGGGCAGACCCTCTACGACCGTCTGCCGGACATCCGCACCCAGGCCGCCGCCTCGCCGTACGCGACGCGGTAACCCTCGCGCCCACAGCGCCCCCGCGCTCCAGCGGCCCCTCCTCGGCCCAGTAGCCCCGCGGTCCAGCGGCCACTCCTCGGCCCGGTAGCCCCGCGGTCCAGCGGCCCCGCACCGCCCTTCTGGGCGGGCGCGGGGCCGTTCGCCGTCGTCGTCAGCGGGGGCGGCCCGCCGTCCGCCGCGCGGCCGGGTCCACGGTGAGCAGGGCCCGCGTCGCCGGATGCGACGGCGCCGCGAACACCTCGGCCGTCGGGCCCGACTCGACGACCCGGCCCGCGTCGAGCACCGTCACGGTGTCCGTGCGCTCGGCGACGAGCGGGAGGTCGTGGCTGATGAGGACGAGGGCGGTGCCGCGCTCCTCGCGCAGCCGGGTGAGGAGGTCCATGATCGCCTCGGCCGTGCCGGAGTCCAGCGCGGAGGTGACCTCGTCGCAGATCAGGACGTCCGGGTCGGCGGCGAGGGCGCGGGCGATGGCGACGCGCTGGCGCTGGCCGCCGGAGAGTTCGTGCGGGTAGCGGTCGGCGAAGGCGGGCGGCAGGCCGACCTGTTCGAGCAGGCCGGCCACGCGCCCGGGTGCCTGCGCGGGCGGGCAGCGGCGGTGCAGGCGCAGCGGGCGGCCGATCGCGGCGCCGATGGTGCGGCTGGGGTTGAGCGCGCCGAGCGGGTTCTGGGTGACCAGCTGGATACGGCGGCGCTGTGCGCGGGCGCGTCCGCGCAGTCCGGTGCTGAGCGGCTGCCCGTCGAGGCGGAGGGTGCCGGAGGTGACCGGCTGGAGTCCGACGATCGCCCGTACGAGGGTGGTCTTGCCGGAGCCGGAGGCGCCGACGATGCCGGTGGCGCCGCCGGGGGCGACGGTCAGGCCGACGCCGTCGAGGGCGGGGGCGGTGCCGCGCCGGCGGGGGCCGAAGACGACGCGGAGGTCGCGGACCTCCAGGACCGGCACGCCGGGCACTGCGGGCACGCCGGACGCACCCGGCTCGCCCGCGCCGTCCGGCGGGGTGGGCGGCGCCAGGGCGGGCCGGGGTGCGGGCAGCCGGCCGCCGAGTTCCACCACGTCGTCGGCGATCCGGTCGACCAGTTGCGGGTCGTGGCAGGACAGGCAGACCGCCAGCCGGTGTTCGGCGGCGAGGTGGCGCAGCAGGTCGCCGATCTCCTCGCGGAGTTCGGGGTGGAGTCCGGCGGTGGGCTCGTCCAGGAGCAGGACGTCGGGGCGGCGGGCCAGGGCGCGGGCGAGGGCGACGCGGCGCTGCTGGCCGCCGGAGAGGGCGGCCGGGCGGCGGGCGGCGAGCCGGCCGTCGTCGGGCAGGCGGACCTCGGCGAGCAGGGCGGTCACCGTGTCGGCGGCGCGGTCGGCGGCGAGTTCGCGGACGAGGGTGCGTACCCTCATCCGCGGGTTGAGGCCGGATCCGGGGTCCTGGCCGACGTAGGCGAGGCGGCGGCTGCGCAGGGCGCGCAGGTCCTTGTCGGAGACGGTGAACACGTCGTGGCCGAGGACGTCGACGTGGCCGGCGGTGCGCCGGGTGCCGGGCGGGAGCAGACCGGTGACCGCGCGCAGCAGCGTGGTCTTGCCGGAGCCGGACGGGCCGGTGAGGGCGGTGACCCGGCCGGGGCGCAGGGCGAGTGCGGCGTCCTGGAGCAGGAGGCGGCCTCCGGGGGCGGTGACGGTGAGGCCTCTGACCCGGACGACGGGGGTGTCGGCCGGCGGTCCGGCGGGCTTCGGGTACCGGTCGGGATCGTGGCTCACAGGACGGGTACCGCCTTCCGGCCGGTCTGCGGGGCGAGGGCCGCCGCGGCGAGGTTGACGCTCAGGGCGAGCAGGCCGATGGCGGCGCTGGGGGCGACCACGGCCCAGGGGTTGAGGAGGATGCCGGCGGAGTTCTCGCGGATCATCAACGCCCAGTCGGCGGCCGGGGGTTGCGGGCCGACCTGGAGGAACCCGGCGGTGGCGACGAGGTAGACGGCGGCGACGAAGCGCAGTCCGAACAGGGCGAGGAGGGTGGCGCGCAGGTTGGGCAGGATCTCCCGCCGGACCAGGTACCAGAGGCGTTCGCCGCCCGCCGCGGCGGCCTCGACGTATCCGGTGGCGGCGACGGGCGCGGCGGCGCCCGCGACGAGCCGCACGGCGTAGGGCACGCCGAGGGCGACGGCGGCGGCGACGACGGCGAGCCGGCCGCCGCCCGGCCAGGAGAGGGTGACCAGGAGGATGCCGAGCACGGCGGGCAGCAGCATCAGCACGTCGGCGACGCGTTCCACGACCCGTCCGACGGCGGGCCGGAGGGCGCCGACGGCGCCGAGGACGGCGGCGACGGCGGTGACGAGGACGGCCACGAGCAGCGAGGAGACGACGAGTTCGCGTCCTCCGGCGAGGAGTCTGCTGAGCACGTCCCGGCCGAGCTGGTCGCCGCCGAGGACGGCGTCGGCTCCCGGTTCGGCGTACGGGGCGGTGACGGGGGTGTCGATGGCGTGCGGGGCGATCCAGGGGCCGCACAGGGCGAGCGTGACGAGGAGCAGCGCGGGCAGGACGCGGAGCGGGAAGCCGCGGGTCGTGGTCATCGGCGGCCTCCCGCCATCAAGTCCCGTACCAGGTCGGCCAGGAGGAGTACGACGGTGATGACGGCGCCGGCGAGGGCGGTGACCCCGGCGATGACGGGGCTGTCGCGGTCGGTGACCGCGGAGGCCAGGACGGAGCCGATGCCGGGGTAGTTGAAGATGGTCTCGACGACGACGGCGCCGCCGAGGAGCATGCCGGTGGAGGTGGCGAGGCCGGCCGCGATGGTGGGCAGGGCGCCGGGCAGGACGTGGTGGGTGAGGACGCGGTGCGGCGGGAGGCCGTCGAGGACGGCGGTCTCCACGTGCGGGGCGCGGGCCTCGTCGGCGAGCGCGGCCCGCACGATGCGGACGTTCCAGCCGGTCTGCGGGATGGTCAGGGCGAGGGCGGGCAGGACGAGCATGGTCCAGGAGTCGGGGGTTCCGTCGACGTCGGTGAGGGTGACGGCGGGCAGCCAGCCGGTCCACAGCGAGAGCACCAGGACGAGGGCCACGGCCACCACGAACTCGGGCAGGGCGAGAACGGCGGTGGCGGTGCCGGACACGGCGCGGTCGGTGCGTCCGCCGGGCCGGAGCGCGGCCCAGCAGCCGAGGGTGAGCGAGAGGGCGGCGGTGAGCAGCAGGGCGATGCCGCCGAGGAGCAGGGTGTTGGGGAACGCGGTGGAGAGCAGGTCGGTGACCGGCTCGCCGCGGGCGGAGGTGCCGAGGTCGCCGGTGGGCAGGCCCGACATCCAGTCCCAGAAGCGTTCGAGGACCGGCCGGTCGAGGCCGAGCAGTGCGCGGCGGCGGTCGATGTCGGCGGCGCTCTCGCCGCGCTCGGAGGTGGCGTTGGCGGCGTCGCCGGGCAGCAGCTCGACGGTGCAGAAGACGAGGGCGAGCAACAGGGCGAGCAGCGCGGCGCGTTTGAGCAGCAGGGCCCCGGTGGCGAGGAGCGCGGCTACGGCGGGGTGCCGCGCCGGCCCGGTCGTGCGGGGCGGCGCGGCGGTGTCGGTCGTCAACGGGCCAGCCATGCCCGCTCGAGCTGGACGCGTCCGTAGCCGGGCAGCTTGGGCAGCCCCTGGACGGCGGGTGCGGCGAGGTCGATGCCGTCGGCCATGCCCCACAGCAGGTAGCCGGAGCGTTCGTGCTGGATCTGCTGGAGTTCGCGCAGCTGCCGGGCGCGGGCGGTGGCGTCGGCGGTGGCCATCGCCTTCTCGTAGGCGGTGTCGAACTCCTCGTCCTGCCAGCCGGATTCGTTCTGGCCGCTGTCGGAGACCATGGTCTTGCTGGCGAAGAAGACGACGGAGTCGTTGGTGCCCCAGTAGGTGGTGTAGAGGTCGCCCTTGAGCCAGGTCTTGTCCCAGAAGACGGCGGATTCCTGCTTGACCACCTTGACCTTGACGCCTGCCTCGCGGACCTGGGAGGCGAAGAGGGTGGCGGATTCGGCGAGTCCGGCGATGTCCTCGGTGGTGAGCAGTTCGTAGGTCCTGGAGGTGTCGAAGCCGGCTTCCTTCAGCAGCCGCCTGGCCCGGGCCAGGTCGCGGGTGCGCTGGGGGATGTCCTTGGCGTAGGCGGGGTCGCCGGTGCCGAGGATGTCGTTGGCGACGCTGCCGTAGCCGGAGAGGACCTGCTTGACCATGGCCTCGCGGTCGACGGCGAGCCGCAGGGCCTCGCGGACCTTCGGGTCGGCGAAGGGGCCGTCGGCGGTGCGCATCACGAGGGGCATGGCCATGTCGTTGGGCCGGCGGACGGTCCGGATGTCCCCCCGGCTCTCGGCGGTGCGGGCGGCGACGGCGCCGACGTTGGAGGCGAGGTCGATCTGCCCGGAGAGCAGGGCGTTCGCCATCGCCTGGGGGGATTCGAAGATCTTCACCTCGATGGCGTCGAGGTGGACGTCGCCGCCGTACCACTTGGCGTTGCGGACGAGGCGGGCGTTGCCGCCGCGGAACCAGTCGAGTGTGAAGGGGCCGGTTCCGGGGGCCTTGGCTATGTCCTTGTCGGTGGTGCCCTCGGGTATGACGAAGGTGGTCAGGCGGGTGAGCTGGGGCAGTTCGGCGTTGGGGTAGTCGGAGACGAGGACGACGGTGCCGTCGCCGTCGGCGGTGATGTTCTTCGCCTGGATGCCGGGGAGCCGCGACGCTCCGGAGGGCGTGGCGCGCAGCCGGCGCAGGGAGAACACGACGTCGCCGGCGGTGACGGGGGTGCCGTCGTGGAAGGCCGCACCCTTGGCGAGTGTGAATCGCCAGGTCTTCAGATCGTCGGAGGGCTGCCATGCGGCGGCGAGCCGGGGCACGGTGTTCGGCTTGGTGCCGGGCACGGTGAGGGTGTCGTATACGAGGCTGAGGATCAGGTAGTCGCTCTCGTTGGCCTGGGTGCCGTGCGGGTCGCGGGTGATGGCGCCCGCGCGGCCGAGGGCGCCGACCCGCAAGGTGCCGCCGCGGCGGGGCTTCGTTCCGGCGCCGGGGGACCCGGCGGTGTCGTCGTCACTGCCGTCCCCGCAGCCGCCGAGCAGCGCGGTGGCGGTCAAGGCGCCGCCCGCCCCCAGCAGTTGACGTCTCGTCAGATCCACGTTCGTCCTCGATTTCACCCGGTGGGTCACTTGCTGAGGTTTGCCTACCCTGCCTTGCGGGGGGCGCACAAGGGCGCACGGCGTGACATTGAACAAGCTTAGGTAAGCCTTGCCTACACCTTACGTGTTGGCTATGTTTCTCGACGGCCACCAAGCGGCTACGGACCGTGACAAGCCCTGGAAGGCCACCGCAAGAGCCCGTTCGCCATCGGAAAGCGCTGTCCGAAACAGCGCCACGGAAACGCCCTCAGCCTCCGGAACGGACAACTCACCATGCCCACGGGAGCCTTGCCCGTACGTACCCTCACACCCGACCAGGCGGCGGAACTGCGCACCGCCGCCGAGACCCTGCTGCACCACTTCTCCGGCTCGCCCGCCGACCCGGACCTGCTCGCCGAACTCCCTTACACGGCCGCCACGTTGAGCGACGGCATCCGGGACGCCTGCCGCCCCGCCGGCACCCCCGACGGACTGTTCGTCCTGGCCGGCCTGGAGGTCGACGACCGCGCGCTCGGCCCGACACCCGCCCACTGGTCGAGCGCCGGCGGCGCGGGCGCGGTGCACGACGTCGAACTGCTGCTGCTCTCCGCGGTGATGGGCGTCCCCCTCGCCTGGGAGGGCCAGCAAGAGGGCCGGTTCGTGCACGACATCGTGCCCTCGCCGGGCCACGAGGAGGAGCAGACCGGCGCCAGCAGCACCGTGCTGCTCAGCCCGCACACCGAGGACGCCTTCCATCCCGGCCGCGCCCATCTGCTGCTGCTGTCCTGCCTGCGCAACCCGGACGCGGTGGCCACCACGGCCGCGAGCGTGCGCCGGGTCCGGCTGTCCGGTGACGACCTACGGCTGCTGTCCCGCCCGGAGCTGCCGATCCTGCCCGACGACGCCTACGCCGAGGCGCGCGGCCACGCCGGTGACCCGCAGCCCGTGCCGACGCTGTGGCAGTCGCCGGACGGCCTCACCCTGCGCTTCGACCCCGCCTACACCCCGCTGGAGCGGGCCGGCACCGCACACCGCGCCGCCTACGAGCGGCTGACGGACGAGCTGTCCCGGGTCGCGACCGCGGTCAGCCTGGAGCCCGGCCAGGTCCTGGTCGTGGACAACGACCTCGTGGTGCACGGCCGGGTCCCCTTCATGGCCCGCTACGACGGCACGGACCGCTGGCTGAAACGTTCCTCCGTGCGCGTTCCGGGGCGTCGTACCCGCCCCCCGGCGGAACGCTTCGAACACGGCTACGGACAGAAGGTTCTGGAGGCTTACGACGCATGACCGCCACCCACGCTTCGGACACCACCCTGCGCATCCTCAGCACCAGTGACGTCGCCGGCATCGAGATCACCCTCGCCGATGTCGTCGCCGTGGTGGAGCAGGCCTACGGCACCCTGGCCGCGGGCCGCTCCGACAATCCGCGCAAGCTCACCGTGAAACCCGAGGACGGCCACTCGGTGGCGTACGCGATGCTCGGCCGGGACGGGGAGCGCGGGGTCGTCGCCGTCAAGACGTCGTACAAGTACGGCCTGCACGAGGACCGCGACAAGCAGCACTACTACACGACGCTCACCCTCTACGACGACGCCACCGGACTGCCGGTCGCGATGATGGACTGCGGCCGCGTCGGCGCCCTGCGCACCCCCGCGGTCTCCGCGCTCCTCGCCCGCGAACTGGCCGCCCCCGGCGCCCGCAGCGCGCTCGTCATCGGCACCGGCACCCAGGGCCGGCTCGCCCTGCCCTTCCTGCTGACGACCATGCCGCGGCTGGAGCGGCTGATGGTCTTCGGCACCCACCCGGACGGCATACGCGCGGTGCGCGAGCAGCTGCACGCCCACTTCCCCCGACGCGAGCCGGAGATCGTCACCGATCTGCGCGCCGCCGCCGAGGACGCCGACATCGTCCTGGCCACCGCCGGACCCCACACCCCCGCCTCCGTCGACGCCGACTGGCTCAAGCCCGCCGCGCTGTCCGTGCTCGTCGGCTACGGCATCGCGCCGTCCACCCTGCACCGCGCCGACCGGGTGATCGCCACCAGCGCCGCCCAGATGCGGGTCACCGGCACCGACATGGCCGACGCCGACGGCCAACTGCGCGACGTGGACGCCGAGTTCCCCGAGGTGCTCACCGGCCGGGCGGCCGGGCGCACCGATCCGGAGCAGCGGATCTTCGCCTACAACAGCGGGCTGGTCGTCACCGACATCGCGCTCGGCCACCGCTTCGCCGAACTCGCCCTCGCCCAGGGGCTCGGCACGGTGGTGCCGCTGTGGCAGTGACCGGAGTGACCGCTCCCGCCGCGCCCTCGCTGCCCGGCCGGCAGGCACCCGAGACGCGGGCACTGCTCGCCGCCGGGCCGCTGCTGCACGAGCTGAGCCACGGCCTCGGCGGGCCGTACCACGTGCTGTTCCCCGGCCCCTTCGACGCCAACGCGGCGGCCTTCCGGCGGGCGTTCGCCGAGGCGGGCGTCGCCGGGCGGGTCTACTACGCCAAGAAGGCCAACAAGGCCGCCCTGTACGCCGAGCGGGCCGCCGTGCTGGGCCTCGGCGTCGACGTGGCCGGCCTCGGGGAGCTGCGCGAGACCCTGGCCTGCGGGGTGCCCGCGCCCGACGTGGTGGTGACCGGGCCCGCCAAGGCGGACGACCTGCTGCGGGTCGCCGTGCTCCAGGGCGCGCTCGTCGCCGTGGACGCCCTCGACGAGCTGGACCGGATCGCCCACGCGGCGGCCGAACTGGGCCGCACCGCACGGGTCTTGCTGCGGCGGCTGCCGCCCGCCCAGCCGCACAGCCGGTTCGGCATGGACGCGGAGGAACTGGAGACCGCGCTGCGCCGCTGCGCCGACGCGCCGCTGGAACTGGAAGGCTTCAGCTTCCATCTGTCCGGCTACGACCTCCCGGCGCGCGCCGACCTCGCCGGGGAACTGGTGCGGCTGTGCCGGCACGCCCGCACCCTGGGACTGCGCGCCGACCGGATCAGCATCGGCGGCGGCTTCCCGGTCGACTACGCCGACGGCGACGACTGGCGCCGGTTCACCGAGGAGCAGCGGCCCGAGCACTATCACGCGCGCAAGACCTTCTCCGGT
Organism: Streptomyces sp. NPDC052687; assembly: GCF_040678395.1. Taxonomy (NCBI): domain Bacteria; kingdom Bacillati; phylum Actinomycetota; class Actinomycetes; order Kitasatosporales; family Streptomycetaceae; genus Streptomyces; species Streptomyces sp. NPDC052687. The sequence continues at coordinate 68,465 of NZ_JBFATR010000028.1, forward strand.
GGCTTCTACCCGTACCACTCCCCCGTCGCCGGGGCCGACGCGCTGCGCGCGATCCTCGCGGCGGTGCCCGCCGGGGAGGCCGACCCGCTGGCCGCGCTGCTGCGCGCGGCCGGGGTGACGCTGCTGGTGGAGCCGGGCCGGGCACTGCTGGACCAGGCCGGGTGCACGGTCTTCCGGATCCAGGGCGTCAAGGAGCGCGACGGGTACGCGATCCTCACCGTGGACGGCAGCAGCCTCAGCCTGTCCGAGCAGTGGTTCGAGAGCGAGTTCCTGCCGGACCCGGTGCTGGTGCCGCGCGCGCCGTCCCCCGAGGGCACCCACGAGGCCTGCGTCGGCGCCGCGACCTGCCTGGAGTCCGACATGCTCACCTGGCGGCGGGTGCCCTTCCCGCACCGGCCGGCCGTGGGCGACCTGCTGGTCTACCTCAACACGGCGGGCTACCAGATGGACTCCAACGAGTCGCCCTTCCACGAGCTGCCGCTGCCGCCGAAGGTCGTCGTCGAACCCGCCCCCGGCTCCGCCGATCCCGCCGCCCGTCCCCGCTGGCGCCTCGACCGCCACCCGTAGGGAGTTCCCACCATGGACCACACCCTGGACCGCGCCCCCGGCCACGCCCCCGACCGTGCCCTGGACAGCGCCCCCGGCCACGCCCCGAATCCCGCCCCCGCCGCCCCCGCCCCCTTCCACACCCCGGACCACGCCCTCCACCGTCCGCCGATCGTCCGCCGGGTCACCGAACTCATCGGCGCCACGCCCCTGTTCGAGCTGTGCCGCACCCGGGACGGCAGCCGGCTGCTGCTGAAACTGGAGCAGTTCAATCCCACCGGCACCGCGAAGATACGCATGGCCCGGCAGATGGTCCTCGACGCGGAGGAGCGCGGGCTGCTGCCCCCCGGCGGCCGGATCGTCGAGTCGACCTCCGGGAACACCGGACTGGGCCTCGCCGTGGTCGCCGCCGAGCGCGGCTACACCTTCACCGCCGTCGTCGACCACCACGCCGCCGCCGACAAGCTGCGCGCGATGAAGGCGCTGGGCGCCGAACTCGTCTACGTCGCCGACGAGGGCGACGAGGAGCTGGCCACCGCCGCCCGCGAGGAGTTCGCCGAGAAGCTGGCCGCCGAGTCGCCGGGCGCCTACTTCACCGAGCAGCACAACAACCCGGCCAACGGCGACGGTTACCGGCCGGTCGCCCATGAGCTGCACGCCGCCCTGGACGGCCGTATCGACGTCCTGATCGGCGCCGTCGGCACCGGCGGCGGCCTGTTCGGGACCGGCGGCGAGCTGCGCAGGACGGTGCCCGGGGTGCGGATCGTCGGGGTCGAGCCGAAGGGGTCGATCGCCTTCGGGCCGCCGGCGCACGACTACTACCAGTCCGGCACCGGCACCCCCGAGGGCGCCACCATCGGCGCGATGGTCGACTACGACCTGCTCGACGAGGGGGTCAAGGTCGGTGACGTGGAGGCGTTCGCCACCTGCCGGGTCGTGGCCCGCCGCACCGGGCTGCTGATCGGCGGATCGGCGGGCGGGGTGGTGTACGAGGCGCTGGCCCGGCTCTCCTCACAGCCGCCGGGAACGACTATGGTCGCGCTCGTCAACGACGGCGGGGAGAAGTACCTGGACACGGTGTTCGACGACGACTGGATGGCCGCGCGCGACCTCGTCGACCGCGATGTGGAGCGCGAGGTCGACGCGCTGCTGACCAAACTCCGCCACGCCTGACCCGCCCACGTCCGACACCGCCACGCCCGACGCCGCCAGGCCCGACTCCCCCACGTCTAGAGGAAGTTCGCGTAGATCCGATGCCTCCCGCCCTGACCCGTCTGCTCACCGACAGCCGCGCCCTCGCCACGCTGGCGGTGCCGCTCGCGCTCACCCAGCTCGCGCAGGTCGCGCTGACCACCACCGACACCGTCATGATGGGCCTGATCGGCACCGAGGCCCTGGCGGCCGGCGGCCTGGCGATGGTGATCTTCAATCAGCTGCGCACCATGGGCGTCGGTCTGGTGACCGCCGTCGGCAACCAGGTCGCCGCGGCGGACGCGCGCGGCGAGCAGGACGGCTCCGAGGCGGCGCGGGAGGACGTCCGTGACCTGGTCCGGGCGAGCCTGCTGCTGTCCACCCTGGCCGGGCTCGCCGGCGCCGTACTGATGATCCTGATCGGACACGCCGTCGTCTGGCTCGGCCAGGACCCGGACGTGGTCGACGCGGCGAAGCCGGTGCTGTACGCGATGGCGCCGGGGCTGCTGCCCTGCCTGTGGTTCCAGGCGATCCGGCAGTTCACCGTCGGCATGCGCCGCCCGCAGGCGCTGCTGCGCATCACGATCGCCTCGATCGCCGTCAACGCGGGCCTGAACTGGGTGTTCATCCACGGCACCTGGTTCTTCCCGAAGCTCGGCCTGCCCGGCGTCGGCCTGGCCACGACCTCGGTGTACGCCCTGTCGTTCCTGGCCCTCTACCTGTCGGCCCGGCGCGATCCGCAGCTCGCGCCGGTGCTGTCGCTGAGCATCTGGAAGACCCGCCCGGCGACGCTGCGCCGGCTGACCGCGCTCGGTACGCCGATCGCCGCGACGTACGGCTCGGAGGCGGGGTTCTTCTCCGTCGTCGCGCTGCTGGTGGGCAGCTTCGGGCCGGCCGCGCTGGCCGCCCACACGGCCGTCAACCAGCTGGTGTACATCGTGTTCCAGATCGCCGTCGGCCTCTCGCACGCGGCCTCGATCGGCGTCAGCCGCGAACTGGCCCTCGGCAACGCGGCGGCGGCACGGCGGCTCCAGCACACGGCGCTGGCGTGCGCGGCGGCGGTGATGGCGGTGGTCGGACTCGTCTACCTGACCGTGCCGAAGCTGGTGCTGGCCCCGTTCTTCGAGTCCGGCGAGGTGCGGGCGGTGGACATCGCGACGCAGCTGCTGCTGGTGGCGGCGGTGCTCCAGTTCTTCGACTGCGCGCAGAACATCGGGGTGGGGCTGCTGCGCGGCCTGGACGACACCAAGGGCGGCTTCCGGGTCACCCTGGTCGGCTACTGGCTGGTCGGGCTGCCCGCCGCCGCGCTGCTGGGCTTCGCGGCGGGCCTGGACACCCTCGGCGTCTGGCTCGGCCTGCTCACCGGGCTCGCCACCACCGCGGTGCTGCTGCTGCGGCGGTTCGGGCGGGGCATCGGCCGCCTGAGCACGACCTCTGCTCCGGCGGCCGTCTGATCCCGCGCCGAACGGTCAGGACGCGACCAGGGTGACGTCCTGCTGCGGCGACACGGCGTGGAAGCGGGGCAGCAGCAGGCCGCCGCTGGTGTCCAGCTCCACCAGCGTCGCCTCGGCGCGGGCCGGGCCCGCGGTGAGCGTGTCGCCCAGCGTCCGGCCGGTGTTGACCCACTGGCGCAGCGTGCCGTCGCACACCGCCCGCGTGCCGCCGATGCCGTGCCGCACCGCCTTCCCCGGCGACGACTGCACGAGCGAGGAACCGACGAACACCGGGCCGCTGCCGCCGGTGCAGCGGTAGGTGCCGGACAGCGTGACGGTACCGTCGGCGGCGATCCGCGCCAGCGGGTCGACGGTGACCGTCTCGGACGGCTCGGCGACCGCCGGCGTGACACCGGCACCGGCGACCAGCGCCAGGCTCGCGGCGGCGACCACTCCGAGAAGCGGGCGAACAGACATCGGGAACCTCCTGTGATGGGACTTCCACAGGTACCGGCCCCACGCCCCCACCGGTGTGATCATCACTCTTTCAGTGGCGCGTCACGGTCTCGGTCACGGTCACGGTGTCGGAGCACGGTCTCAGGTCAGCACAGCGAAACCGTCCAGCTCGACCAGGGCCTCGGTGTCCCAGAGGCGGGTGACCTCGACGACCGCCATGGCCGGGTAGTCGCGGCCCGCCGCACGGCGCCAGATACGGCCGAGTTCGGGGGCGCGGGCGCGGTAGGCGGTGAGGTCGGTGGTGTAGACGGTGACGCGGGCGAGGTCGGCGGGGGTGCCGCCGGCCGCGTGCAGGGCGGTGAGGAGGTTGCCGAGCGCCCGCTCGAACTGTTCGGGCAGGGTCTGGCCGGTGATCCTGCCGTCGGGGTCGAGGGCGGTCTGGCCGGCCAGGAAGACCAGCCGGGTGCCGGTGGCGACGACGGCGTGCGAGAAGCCGGTGGGCGGGGAGAGGTCGGGCGGGTTGACGCGTTCGGCGGTCACGGGGCCTCCCGGTACAGCTCCTTGGCGATGATGCCGCGCTGGATCTCGCTCGCCCCCTCGTAGATGCGGGGCGCGCGCACCTCGCGGTAGAGGTGTTCGAGCAGATGGCCGCGGCGCAGGGCACGCGCCCCGTGCAGCTGGACGGCGCGGTCGACGACGTACTGCGCGGTCTCGGTGGCGAGGAGTTTCGCCATCGCGGCGCGCCGGGGCACGTCCGCGGCGCCCGCGTCGTACGCGGTGGCCGCCGCGTACACCATGAGCCGGGCCGCCTCGACCCGCAGGGCCATCTCCGCGACCTGGTGGGCGACCGTCTGCTGGGCGCTGAGCGGGCCGCCGAAGGCCTGGCGGCGGGCGGTGTGGGCGACGGTCGCGTCGAGGGCGGCCTGGGCCATCCCGACGGCGAAGGCGCCGACGCTGGGCCGGAAGAGGTTGAGTGTCCCCATGGCGACCCGGAAGCCCTGGTCGGGCTCCCCCAGCACGTCATCGGCGGTGACCGGTACGGCGTCGAAGTCGAGCGCTCCGAGGGGGTGCGGGGAGAGCATGTCGAGCGCGGTGCCGCTCAGTCCGGGCCGGTCGGCGGGCACCAGGAACGCGGTGATCCCTCGCGCGCCCGCGCCGGGTGTCGTCCGCGCGAAGACGGTGTAGAAGTCGGCCTCGGGCGCGTTGGAGATCCAGCACTTGCTCCCGGTGAGCCGCCAGCGGGCGCCGCCGTCGGGGGCGGCGGCGAGGGCGTCACCGAGGGCGTCCGGTGCGGGGGCGGTGAGGGGGGTGCCGGGAGCGTGGGGGGTGAGGGGGGTACGGGGTGGCACGGGGACCGGGGTGTCCGCCGGGCCGTCGGCGAACCGGCCGTCTGCGGCGCGTACGGCGCCCCTACGGGCCTCGTGGCCGGCGGCGCGCGAAGCCGTGGCCGGAGCCGTGCCCGGGTCGGGCAGCGGGGCCGGGTCGGTGGCCGAGTCGGTGTCAGTGGCCGGGACCGGGCGGGTGTCCACGCGGGCGCGCCACGCGTCCGTGCCCGCCGTGCCTGTCGTGCCCGCCGTGCCTGTCGTGCCCGCCCCGGCCGCCGTGCCCGCCCCGGCCGCCGTGCCCGCCCCGGCCGCGCCCCGCCCGCCGGGGTGGCCGCGGCCAGCCGCCTCCGGCTCGGCCGCCAGGGTGAGCGCCGCCGCGTCCGAGCCCGCCTCCGGTTCCGTGAGGGCGAAGGCTGCGATCGCGGTGCCCCGGCGGACGGCGGGGAGCCAGCGGGCGCGCTGGGCGTCGGTGCCGTGGGCGTGGACGGGGTGGGCGCCCAGGCCCTGGAGGGCGAGCGCGGTCTCGGCCTCGGTGCAGACCCGGGCGAGGGACTCACGCATCAGGCACAGGTCGAGCGCGCCGGAGGTGAACAGCCGGTCCAGCAGCCCGAGGCGGCCCAGTTCGGCGACGAGGGGGCGGTTGACGTGACCGGGTCCGCCCTTCTCGGCGAGCGGGCGCAGCCGTTCGGCGGCGAGGGCGCGCAGCTCGGCACACCAGGCGGTGCGGTCCGGGTCGAGTGAGAATGCGGGCACGTGCGGTCCTCCCTCTCGAAGGCTGACCCTCACCCGAACGGTATCGCGCCCCGTTGACTGCCGTCACCAAGACGATACGCTCCAGGTGCGACCGCGACCGCGAGGCCCACCCACCCGACGCCCACCCGGCAAGGGGGCGAACCGCCATGGACCGCCCGACCCACTCGGCCCGCCCGACCCACGCGCACCGCCCGGCCGACCGGCACCACCCGTCCGGCCCGGCCCGCCCGACCCGCTCCGCGCACGTCGACACCTTCGCCCGCGACCACCTCCCGCCGCCCGGCCAGTGGCCCGAACTCCGCTTCGACCTGCCGGAGCTGCGCCACCCCGAACGGCTCAACTGCGCCGCCGCGCTGCTGGACGGTCCCCCGGACGACCGCCCCGTCTTCCACACCCCCGACGGCCCCACCTGGACCTACGGCGATCTGCGCGCCCGCGTCGACCGCCTCGCCCACCTCCTCACCGGCGAGCTGGGCGTCGTCCCCGGCAACCGGGTGCTGCTGCGCGGCCCCACCACGCCCTGGCTGGCCGCCTGCTGGCTGGCCGTCCTGAAGGCGGGGGCGATCGCCGTCACCGTACTGGCCCAGCAGCGCCCGCACGAGCTGGCCACGATGTGCGAGATCGCCCGGGTGCGGCACGCCCTGTGCGACATCCGCGCGGTCGACGACCTCGCCAGGGCCGCGATACCGGGCCTGCGGATCACCACGTACGGCGGCGACGGCCCGGACGACCTGCTGAACCGGCCCACGCCCGCGACGCCGTACCCGGCCGTGGACACCGCCGCCGACGACGTGGCGCTGATCGCCTTCACCTCCGGCACCACCGGCCGCCCGAAGGGCTGCGCGCACTTCCACCGTGACGTGCTGGCCATCGCCGACACCTTCGCCCGGCACGTGCTGAAGCCGCGCCCCGACGACGTCTTCGCGGGCAGCCCGCCGCTCGGGTTCACCTTCGGCCTCGGCGGTCTCGTCGTGTTCCCGCTGCGCGCGGGCGCCAGCGCCCTCCTCCTCGAACAGGCCAACCCCGCCCGGCTCCTGCCGGCGATCGCCGAGCACCGGGTGTCGGTGCTGTTCACCGCCCCGACGGCGTACCGCGCGATGCTCGCCGGCCTGGACGGCCACGACCTGTCGTCGCTGCGCCGCTGCGTCTCCGCGGGCGAGAACCTGCCGGAGGCCACCTGGCACGCCTGGCACGAGCGCACCGGGCTGCGGATCATCAACGGCATCGGCGCCACCGAGCTGCTGCACATCTTCATCTCGGCCGCCGACGAGCACATCCGGCCCGGCACGACCGGGGTGCCGGTGCCCGGCTGGCAGGCGCGCGTGCAGGACGCGAACGGCGAGCCGGTCCCCGACGGCGAGCCCGGCCTGCTCGCCGTGCGCGGCCCGGTCGGCTGCCGCTATCTCGCCGACCCGCGGCAGACGGAGTACGTCCGCGACGGCTGGAACATCACCGGCGACACCTACGTCCGCGAGAGCGACGGCTACTTCCGCTACGTCGCCCGCGCCGACGACATGATCATCTCCGCCGGGTACAACATCGCGGGCCCCGAGGTCGAGGAGGCGCTGCTGCGCCACCCCGACGTCGCCGAGGCGGCGGTCGTCGGCCGGCCCGACGAGGCGCGCGGGGCGGCCGTGGTGGCGTATGTCGTCGTCGGTGAGGGCGCCGCGCGGGACGCCGAGGCGCTGCGCGCGTTCGTCAGGAAGGAGCTGGCGCCGTACAAGTGCCCGCGCGAGATCGTCTTCCTGGACGCGCTGCCGCGCACGGCGACCGGCAAGCTCCAGCGGTTCCGCCTGCGGGCCGAAGCCGAGGACCGGGGACCGGCGGCCACCGGCACGACCTAAAATGATCAACGTGTCCGACCAGCACGCTCCCCGGTCCCTCATCGTCACGCTCTACGGGGCGTACGGCCGCTTCCTCCCCGGCCCGGTGCCCGTCGCCGAGCTGATCAGGCTGCTGGCCGCCGTCGGCGTGGACGCGCCCTCGGTGCGCTCGTCGGTCTCCCGGCTCAAACGGCGCGGCCTGCTCGTCCCCGCCCGCACCGGGCAGGGCGCCGCCGGGTACGCGCTGTCCCCGGACGCCCGCCAGCTGCTCGACGACGGCGACCGGCGGATCTACGCGGCCGTGCCGCCCGAGGACGAGGGCTGGGTGCTCGCCGTGTTCTCCGTCCCGGAGACCGAACGGCAGAAGCGGCACGTGCTGCGCTCCCGGCTGGCCGGACTGGGCTTCGGCACGGCCGCGCCCGGCGTGTGGATCGCCCCGGCCCGGCTGTACGAGGAGACCCGGCACACCCTGCAACGGCTGCGCCTGGAGGGGTACGTCGACCTCTTCCGCGGTGAGCACCTGGGTTTCGCGGCGACCGCGGAGGCGGTGGCCCGCTGGTGGGACCTGGCCGCCATCGCCAAGGAGCACGAGGCGTTCCTGGACCGGCACGCGCGGGTGCTGAGCGACTGGGAGCGGCGGTCCGACACCCCGCCCGAGGAGGCCTACCGGGACTATCTGCTCGCCCTCGACTCCTGGCGCCATCTGCCGTACGCCGACCCGGGGCTCCCGGCCCGGCTGCTGCCGGAGGACTGGCCGGGGGCACGCTCGGCGGCCGTGTTCCGCGGGCTGCACGAGCGGCTGCGCGACGCGGGGGCGGCCTTCGCGGGCGTTCCCGTCAACTCCGCAGACTGAGGCGGGGCTTGGGCGCGTCGGTACGCCCCGTGCGGGGCCGCCTGCTGCCCGCGCGGTAAGGCGCCGGCCAGACGACGCCCGGACCCTCGTAGCCCTGTTCGGCCGCCGCGTGCAGCGTCCAGTGCGGGTCGTACAGGTGCGGGCGGGCCAGCGCGCACAGGTCGGTCCGCCCGCCCAGGATGAGGGAGTTGACGTCGTCCCAGGAGGAGATCGCGCCGACGGCGACGACCGGGACGCGGGCCTCGTGGCGGATGCGGTCGGCGAACGGGGTCTGGTAGGAGCGTCCGAACCGCGGCTGCTCGTCGGCCACCACCTGCCCGGTCGACACGTCGATCGCGTCGGCGCCGTGCGCGGCGAAGGCACGGGCGATCTCGACGGCGTCGTCGGCGGTGGTGCCGCCCTCGGCCCAGTCGGTGGCGGAGATCCGCACGGTCATGGGCCGCTCCCCGGGCCATACGGCGCGTACGGCGTCGAAGACCTCCAGCGGGAAGCGCAGCCGTCGCTCCAGACAGCCGCCGTAGGCGTCGGTGCGGCGGTTGGTGAGCGGGGAGAGGAAACCGGAGAGCAGATAGCCGTGCCCGCAGTGCAGTTCGAGCAGGTCGAACCCGGCGCGCGCGGCCCGGCCGGCGGCGGCCGCGAACTGCTCGCGCAGATCAGTGAGTTGCGCGCGGGACAGCTCGCGCGGCGTCTGGCTGCCCGGCTTGTACGGCAGCGGGGAGGCGGCCACGAGCGGCCAGTTGCCGTCGGGCAGCGGCTCGTCGATGCCCTCCCACATCACCCGGGTCGAGCCCTTGCGCCCCGAGTGGCCGAGCTGCACGCCGATCGCGGTGCCCGGGGCCTGCCGGTGCACGAAGTCGGTGATCCGCCGCCAGGCCACGGTCTGCCTGCCGGTGTAGAGGCCGGCGCAGCCGGGGGTGATCCGCCCCTGCTCGCTGACGCACACCATTTCCGTCATCACCAGTCCGGCGCCGCCGAGCGCCCGTGCGCCCAGGTGGACGAGGTGGAAGTCGCCGGGGACGCCGTCGACCGCCGAGTACATGTCCATGGGCGAGACGACGACCCGGTTGCGCAGGGTCAGCCCGCGCAGCCGGAACGGGGTGAACATCGGCGGCGTACCCGGCGGGCAGCCGAACTCGCGCTCCACGGCCTCGGTGAAGCGGGCGTCGCGCAGCCGCAGGTTGTCGTGGGTGACGCGGCGGCTGCGGGTGAGCAGGTTGAAGGCGAACTGGCGGGGCGGCTGGTCCCGGTACAGGGCCAGGTTCTCGAACCACTCCAGGCTGGCGCGGGCCGCGCGCTGGGTGGAGGCGACGACCGGCTTGCGCTCCTCCTCGTAGGCGGCGAGCGCCGTGTCCAGGGACGGCTGTTCGTCCAGGCAGGCGGCGAGGGCGAGGGCGTCCTCGACGGCGAGCTTGGTGCCGGAGCCGATGGAGAAGTGCGCGGTGTGGGCGGCGTCGCCGAGGAGCACCAGGTTGCCGGCCGACCAGTGTTCGTTGACGACCGTGCGGAACCGCGTCCAGGCCGACTTGTTCGACTGGAGCGGACGGCCGCGCAGGGCGTCGGCGAAGATCTTGGCGCAGCGGTCGACGGAATCCCGCTCGTCCATGTCGTGGAAGCCGGCGGCGCGCCAGACCTCCTCGCGCATCTCGACGATCACGGTGGAGGCGTCGGGCGCGTAGGGGTAGGCGTGCAGCTGCATCACGCCGTGTTCGGTCTCGGCGATGTCGAAGCGGAACGCGTCGAAGGCGAAGTCGGCGGCGAGCCAGATGTAGCGGCAGCGGTGGGGGGTGAGGTGGGGGCGGAAGACGTGGGCGTAGGCGTCGCGGGTGGTGCTGTGGAGGCCGTCGGCCGCGATGACCAGGTCGTGGGACTCGGTGAGCCGGGCGGGGTGCGGGGCCCGGGAGCAAAAGCGCAGGTCCACGCCGAGGGTCCGGCAGCGCTCGTGCAGGATCTGCAGGAGGCGTTTCCTGCCGAGGGCGGCGAAGCCGTGGCCGCCGGAGGTGTGGCGGGTGCCGCGGTGGGTGATGTGGATGTCGTCCCAGCGGACGAAGTGGCGCTGGAGGGCTTCGTGGACGACGGGGTCGGCGTGTTCGATGCCGCCGAGGGTCTCGTCGGAGAGGACGACGCCGAAGCCGAAGGTGTCGTCGGGGGCCTTGCGTTCCCAGACCGTGACGGCGCGCCGCGGGTCGAGGCGTTTGAGGAGGGCCGCGGCGTAGAGGCCGCCGGGGCCTCCGCCGATGATCGCGATGCGCAGGGGGTGGCTCGGCGTCCCGGGCGGCTGCGGGTGTCGGGTGGCTGATCGCGCAGTTCCCCGCGCCCCTGGGCGAGTCGTGGTCACCGTCCGCTCCATTTCGGGGGGCGCTTTTCGGTGAACGCCTTGTGGAACTCCCGGTAGTCGTCGCCGGTCATGAGGAGCGCCTGGGTCGAGGCGTCCAGTTCGACGGACGCGGCCAGGGGCATGTCCAGCTCGGCGGTGAGGAGGGCCTTGGTCTGGGCGTACGCCAGGGCGGGGCCCTCGGCCAGGCGGTGGGCCAGGGTCCGGGCGGCCTCGTCGGCGCCGCCGTCGTCGGCGAGGTGGCTGATCAGGCCGATGCGTTCGGCTTCCGCGGCCCGGACCGGTTCGCCGAGCATCAGCAGGCGGGTGGCGTGGCCGAGGCCGACGACGCGGGGCAGCAGGTAGGCGGCGCCCATGTCACCGCCGGAGAGGCCGACGCGGGTGAAGAGGAAGGCGAAGCGGGCGGTGGGGTCGGCGACGCGGAAGTCGGCGGCGAGGGCGAGGACCGCGCCGGCGCCCGCGGCGACGCCGTGCACCGCCGCGATCACCGGGAAGGGGCACTCGCGGATGGCGCGGACCACCTGGCCGGTCATCCGGTTGAAGTCGAGGAGCCGGGCGGTGTCCATGGCGAGGGTGGCGCCGATGATCTCGTCGACGTCGCCGCCGGAGCAGAAGCCGCGCCCCTCACCGGCCAGGACCAGGGCGCGCACGGCCCGCTCCCGGGACAGCTCGGCGAGCAGGTCCCGCAGGTCGGCGTAGGCGCCGAAGGTGAGCGCGTTGAGTTTCTCGGGGCGGGCGAGGGTGACGGTGGCGACGCCGTCGGCGAGGCCGACGCGCAGATGCCGCCAGCGGGGGGTGCGGGCGGCGGAGCCGGTGAAGGGACTCATGGCGGACGGCCTCCTCGGCAGAGGGAGGGTGCCTCATGAAGTTATCACTCATACGTGACTGTCGTCATGAGTGCGCGATATGCCGGGCGGGCAGATGTCACGGTGTGACCGGACGTCGCCCGCCCGACCACAGCCCGGTAACGGGTTGGCGCCCCCCGGAGGGCTTCGGCGGGCCGCCCCGTACCATCGGTTGTCGACAGCAGGACAGCCTGTGCCCGACTGCGGGAGACCTGCGCCACGAACGGACTCGCCTTGCCCGAACGCCCCTCACCCCCCGCCTGCTGGCGCGTCGCGCTGCCGCACTCGACGGCGGCCGTGCCCGTGGCCCGCGCACTGGTCCGTACCGCCCTGGCCGAGCTGGAGCACGCGAGCGACACCGACACGGCCGAGCTGCTGACGGCGGAGCTGGTCGCCAACGCCGTCGAGCACACCGCGGGGGACGCCCCGATAGAGCTGGTCGTGGAGGTGCTGCCGAACGGCTGCACGGTCGAGGTGCACGACCCGGACCCGGAGCCGCCCGGCGACCTCGCGCACGCGGCCGACAGCGAGCCGGACCTCTGGGAGGAGGGCGGGCGCGGACTGCTGCTGATCCGCGCCCTCAGCTCGGCGTGCGGTCACCGCCCCACCGAGTCCGGCAAGGCGGTGTGGTTCAGACTGGCTGCGGTACCGCGTCAGCGTCAGTGGCGTCAGCGTCCGGCGTGACCCCGGTCCGCGCCAGCCGCGACCTGCGGCGCCCGTAGCCGAGGTAGACCAGCAGGCCGACGACGAGGAAGACGGCGAACTGCACCCAGGTCGTCCAGCCCGTCTCGTACATCAGGTACAGGCAGCAGCCGACGCCGAGCAGCGGCAGCACGGGGTACAGCGGCACCCGGAAGGTGCGGGGCAGGTCCGGCTCGCGGCGGCGCAGCGCGATCACCGCGACGTTGACGGCGGCCATGACCGCGAGCGTGCCGATGGTGCACAGGTTGACCACGGCGTCCAGCGAGGAGAAGGCCGCCGGGACGGCGAAGACGACCGCGATGATCAGGGTGCCCGCGACCGGGGTGGCGGTGCGCGGCGAGACCTTCTCGAAGACGGCCGGGACCAGGCCGTCGCGGGCCATCGACATCAGGATGCGGCTCTGGCCGTACATCACGGCGAGCACCACGGAGGCGATGGCGACGACCGCGCCGAAGGCGATGATGCCGCCGCCGATGCCGGAGCCGGTGACCTCGTTGACGACGTACGACAGCGCGGCGGGCTGCCCGCCGACCGCGTCGCCGCCGATGGCGCCGGTCGCGGCGAGGGCCACCGCGCAGTACAGCAGGGTGACCAGACCGATGCAGACGAGGATCGCGACGGGGATGTCCCGGCGCGGGTTCTTGGCCTCCTCGCCGGCCGTGGTGATCGCGTCGAAGCCGATGTACGAGAAGAAGGCGGCCGTGGTGCCGGCGCCGATACCGGCGAGGCCGGCGGGCGCGAACGGCATCAGGTTGCCGTCCTGGAAGGCGCTGAAGCCGATCGCGCAGAAGGCGACGAGGATGGCCAGCTTGAGCACGGCCATGGCGGCGGTGGCGCGGGCGCTCTCGCGCACGCCCCGCACCAGCAGCAGGGCGGCCATGGCGATGACGATGACCGCCGGGAGGTTCACGGCGCCGCCGTCGCCGGGGCTCGCGGAGAGCGCGGCGGGCAGCTGGACGCCGATCAGGCTGTCGAGGAGTTCGTTGACGTACTGGCTCCAGCCGACCGCGACCGCGGAGACGGAGACGCCGTACTCCAGCAGCAGGCACCAGCCGACCAGGAAGGCGGTGGTCTCGCCGAGTCCGGCGTAGGCGAAGGAGTACGAGGAGCCGGAGACCGGGATCGCGCCGCCCAGCTCGGCGAACGCGAACGCGGTGAACACGCAGGTGATCGCGGCGAGGACGAAGGAGACGACGACGGCCGGGCCGGCCTGGGCGACCGAGTCGGACAGGCCGACGAAGATGCCGGTGCCGACGATCGCGCCGACGCCGAAGCAGATCAGCTGGAACAGGCCCATCGTGCGGCGGAGGCCGTGACCCTCGCGGTCGGCGCCGGATTCGGCGACCAGGAGGGCGGGGGATTTGATGCGGGGCATGCGGGTGGTGCTCGTTTCTGGGGACGGACATGCGCCCGGGTGGGGGCGCGCGGCGGCTCCGGAAGGGGTGGCTCCGGGCCGCCGGACAGCATAAGGCCCGGTCAGGCGGGCGGGATACCGCGTGTGACGCGCTCCGCTCAGGCGAGCGTGGCGACGAGGACGGCCTTGATGGTGTGCAGCCGGTTCTCGGCCTCGTCGAAGACGACCGAGTGCGCCGACTCGAACACCTCGTCGGTGACCTCCAACGACTCCAGGCCGTGGCGCTCATGGATCTCGCGGCCGACCTCGGTGCCCAGGTCGTGGAAGGCGGGCAGGCAGTGCAGGAACCGCACGTCCGGGTTGCCGGTGGCGCGCAGCACGTCCATCGTGACCGCGTACGGGCCGAGGGCGGCGATCCGCTCGTCCCAGACCTCCTTGGGCTCGCCCATGGAGACCCAGACGTCGGTGGCGACGAAGTCGGCGCCGCGCACACCCTCCGCGACGGACTCGGTGAGGGTGATCCGGGCGCCGCTCGTCCCGGCCAGCTCGCGGGCGCGGTCGGTGATCTCCTGGGCGGGCCAGTAGGACTTCGGGGCGACGATGCGGACGTCCATGCCGAGCAGGGCGCCGGTGATCAGGTAGGAGTTGCCCATGTTGAAGCGGGCGTCGCCGAGGTAGGCGAAGGCGATCTCCTTGACCGGCTTGGTGGTGTGCTCGGTCATGGTGAGCACGTCGGCGAGCATCTGGGTGGGGTGCCAGTCGTCGGTGAGACCGTTGTAGACCGGCACCCCGGCGTGCGCGGCCAGCTCCTCGACGCCGGCCTGGCTGTCGCCCCGGTACTCGATGGCGTCGAACATACGGCCGAGGACGCGGGCGGTGTCCTTCACGGACTCCTTGTGCCCCATCTGCGAGCCGGAGGGGTCGAGGTAGGTGGTGCGCGCGCCCTGGTCGGCGGCGGCGACCTCGAAGGCGCAGCGGGTGCGGGTGGAGGTCTTCTCGAAGATCAGCGCGATGTTCCTGCCGCGCAGATACTGGGTCTCGGTCCCGGCCTTCTTGGCCGCCTTCAGCTCGGCGGCCAGCTCGATCAGCCCCAGGAACTCCTGCTCGGTGAAGTCGAGCTCCTTGAGGAAGTGACGGCCGGCGAGGGCGGTCGGGACGGTCGCCATGGGGCGCTCCAGGTACGGGGACGACGGCAGGACGACTGGAAGTCTATACGACTCTTCACATGACTATGCGGAGCGTGTCCCGTTGCCGGCCCGGCCGGTGCTCATACGGCGTCCCGCTGCACCGGACAGCTCATACAGCGCGGCCCGCCCCGGCCCCGGCCCAGCTCGCTGCCCGGGATCTCGATCACCTCGATGCCCTGCTTGCGCAGATGGGTGTTGGTGGTGGAGTTGCGCTCGTAGGCGACGACCACGCCGGGCTCGACGGCGAGGACGTTGCAGCCGTCGTCCCACTGCTCCCGCTCGGCGGCGTGCACGTCCTGGGTGGCGGTCAGCACGCGGATCTCGCTGAGGCCGAGCGCGGCGGCGATGGCGCGGTGCATGTGCTCCGGCGGATGGTCGGTGACCTTCAGCTCCTTGTCCTCGGTGCCGGGTTCGATGGTGTAGGAGCGGAGCATGCCGAGACCGGCGTACTGCGTGAAGGTGTCCCCGTCGACCATCGTCATCACGGTGTCGAGGTGCATCAGGGCGCGCCGCTTCGGCATGTCGAGCGCCACGATCGTCCGGGCGGAACCGGCCGCGAAGAGCTTGTGCGCGAGCATCTCGACGGCCTGCGGGGTGGTGCGCTCGCTCATGCCGATCAGGACGGCGCCGTTGCCGATGACGAGGACGTCGCCGCCCTCGATGGTGGACGGGTAGTCGGCCTGTCCCTCCGACCAGAGGTGGAAGTCCTCGCGGCGGAAGAGCGGGTGGTGGCGGTAGATCGCCTCGAAGTGCACGGTCTCCCGCTGGCGGGCGGGCCAGCGCATCGCGTTGATGGAGACGCCGTCGTAGATCCAGGCGGAGGTGTCCCGGGTGAACAGGTGGTTGGGCAGCGGGCGCAGCAGGAAGGCGTCGAGGTCCATCACATGGAACCGCACCGAGACCGGCTCCGGGTGCGCCTCCAGGAACTCCCGCTTCGTCATCCCGCCGACCAGCGCCTCCGCCAGCTCCCGGGCGGGCAGCGTCTCGAAGGCGGCGCGGAGATGGTCGGTGGCGAGCGGACCGTACTCCTTCTCGTCGAAGACCCGGTCGAGGACGAGCGCTCGGGCCGCCGGGATCTCCAGGGCCTCGGTGAGCAGGTCGCCGAAGAGGTGCACGGTGACGCCGCGGTCGCGCAGCACGTCGGCGAACCCGTCGTGCTCGGCCCGCGCCCGGCGGACCCACAGCACGTCGTCGAAGAGCAGGGCGTCCTTGTTGCTGGGGGTGAGCCTTTTGAGCTCCAGATCCGGCCGGTGCAGGATGACGTGGCGCAGCCGCCCGGCCTCGGAGTCGACATGGAATCCCATGCCTCCATCCTGACCATTCGCGCGCCTGTTCACCCCCCTTTCGCCACCACCACCGCGTCGAGCGGTTCCGCCCCGAGGACTGCGGGCCGGCCTCCATCCCGCGCGGCGCCGCAGCCCCCATCCCCGACCCCATACGTACGCGCCACCACCCCACCGCTCGGAAGCCGAGCGGGGTCGGTGAACAGCCCGCCACGCGGCATCCCACGCCCCACATGCGGCAACCACTCGAGCGTCCGCCCACCGCCCCGGCGCGGCGCGTCACCCCCTGTCTCACCGCCCCGCAGGCGAGCAGCGCATCAAGGCCGGCCGCACGCCCCCGCCCGGACACGGCGTGGGCGCCCCGGCCCTCCGCGTACACACCACCCACGCCCCGCCCGAGCGATTGCCCGCCGCCCCCGCGCGTGCACGTCACCCACGCCCCGCCCGAGCGATTGCCCGCCGCCCCCGCGCGTGCACGTCACCCGCACCCGCCGCGGGCGACCGGCCCCAGCCGCACGCGTGCGCCTCCCGCGTCCAGCACCGCACCGCTCGCCACGGGAGGCGCCCAGGGAGCCACACCCAACTGCCCCGAACCGCCGGAGGCTAGCCGCTGGGCTGGGGCTGGAGGAGTTCCGGGCGGGCCAGGAGGCGGCGGGTGGTGGGGCCGGGGTTCTTGGTGGCGTGGGCGACGATCCAGCCGGCCAGGAGGTGGGGGTCGGCGGGGTGGGCGGTGAGGGCGTCGGCGTAGTGGGTGAGCGCGGTGGCCGGGTCGGCGGCGGCGAGGTGCTCGTCGGCGGTGCGCGGGGCGGTGGGGCGGACGGCGAAGGCCTGGGTGCGCCGGTCGGGCCAGTGCTCCCGGTCGGGCCGCAGGCGGGGCACGGCGCCGGGCCCCGGTGCGACGTTGCGCAGCCGCCACTCGGTGCGGTGGAGCGCGGCGGCCGTACGGGCCCGCGCGAGGGCGTCGGGGGCGACGGGCTCGCGCAGCCAGGCGTCCAGGGTGCGGGCGAGTCCGGTGACGAGCCGCCGGCCGGGCGCGGTGAGCCGGCCGCTGTTCAGCAGGGTCCGTACGACCAGCCGGCTCTGCAGGCGGCGCAGTGCGAAGTGGTAGGCGGCCCGGTCGGCGTGGTCGGGCTCGGCCATCCGGTCCCGCCAGAAGCCGGCGACGGCGGTGAACGCGTACGCGCCGTGCAGCAGGCCGGTCAGATGGCGGGGGTCGGGGCGCCAGGGGGCGTAGTAGCGCTCCTCGCGGTCGTCGTCGAGGAGCGGGAAGAGGTGGAGAAGGGCGCCCAGCTTGCTGTGCTGGAACTCGTGGACCAGGGTCTCGGCGAGCGCGAGCGCCGTGCCCGGGCGGGATATCACCATGGCGCCGAAGGAGTCGCCGCTGGACGCGGACATCCACACGGTCGGCGGGGCCGGTGGCTGCGAACTGGTCCGCCCCCACGGCACGACGGCCCGGACGAGGGAGGGATCGAGCCGTCCGGGCTCACCGCTTTCCGCTCCGGCGAGCAGCCCGGCCGCCTCCTGGAACAGTCGCTGCCACGCCTCGGCCTCGTCGGCGTCGAGCCGGGCGGGCGGCAGGGGGACGTCCAGGTCCCGGTAGGGGTCGAGATCGTCGAGGGCGATGGCGACGGTTCCGTCGGGGCCGGTGTGGGTGAGGGTGCGCAGGGGGACCCAGTGCGGTTCCAGGGCTGATCCGGGTTCCACCGCCCCGGTGATCCGCACAGCGCGGGGACGGCACGCCACCGTGACCGGCCGCCCCGCGCGGCCGGGTCCGGTCAGGATCAGCCGGCCGCCCCGGATCACCGCCCTGCCGACCGCCGTCCCGGGCGGCGCGTCGGGCAGGCACACCAGGCCGAGTCCCGGCAGATGCAGCCGCCCGTCGGTGAGCGGCACCCGCAGATCGGTCTCCGTACCTGCGTGCACGGCCGCCGCCGCGGCCACCGCACAGAGCCGTCCGGCCTCCGCCCACAGCGGCGGACCGGTCGCCGAACCGCTGTGCAGGCGACGCAGGACGTGAGCGATCCAGCGGCCGGTCGCGGGGGCGAGCAGCAGCCGTTCAACGGGCTCCGGCGCCCGCGAGGCCGCTTCCTTCACGGTCTGCCAGGCCTCGGCGGCCGGGGCGAGCGGAGTGGACATCCCCTCCAGCCGGTCCAGCATCGTGCGCAGGAGCAGCAGCCGCCGTGCCCGCTCCCCCCGCTCGAGGAAGGCAATGGCCTCCGCCGAGCCTCCGCCGGTGGCCAGCTCCGCGAAGAGCCGCTCCGGCATCCGGAAGGGGGCAGGGCGCCGTTCGCTGCTCATGGCCGGGACCTCCGTCGAGTTGGCGGGCAGGGGTACCGCGCCGGGATCCCGGAGCCAGGCGCGGCCGGGGCCGGTCCTCCGGGTCCGGGCCGGCCGCGGAACCGGGTCGGATCGCCGCACGGTACGGCGCCTTGCCGAGCGAGACCGACAGCCGGGAGCAGCCGAGAAGCGGCGTCAGCGGCGTCAGCGGCGTCAGCCGTGCCGGCCCGGCCCCGCGTCGCCGGCGCGCTGCAGAGGACACGCCCTACATCCGGTCGCCATCACCGCCGCCGCCCGTCTCGCCGCCGCCTCGGACGCCGTCGTACGAACGCAGGACTTCTTCGAGCAGGCGGGCGGTGGGATCGAGCGGGTCGAGACCGTCCACGGCGGTCAACGGCAGCGCCGCCAGATCGGCCAGATCCGACTCCCAGCCGAGCACACCCGCCGTGGAGAACGGCTCACCGGCGGCGGCTTCGGCAGTGTGCAGTGCGGGCGGCTGGTCCAAGGTGCGTCCCCCTTCTCGCACGGTGGCACGCGATGCCCCGTGTCCTGTTCCATCATGGCCATTCCTGCCCGCATCTGAAACCGTACGATCACGCCACCTGATCATCCGTGACCGTCGCGGTTGCGCCCCCGTGCCTCCAACTCCCGCAGCGCGGCCCTCAGTTCCGTCTTCAGGGCGGGATCGTCGTCGAGGGCGAGCACGGCGTCGTACAGCTCCCACAGGGCGGCGGGGTGGCGCCGGGCGAGGGTGTCGAGGAGGGTGGTGGCCTCCGTGCGGGCCTTGGTGTGACGGGGCAGCGTGGCGGTGACGCGGGTGCTCAACTGACCGATCAGCGCCTGCCGTTCGACGGGGTCCCTCATCAGCGGATACGCGAGCAGCGCCTCCACCGCGCGCAGCAGCGGCGAGACCGCGCGCTCCGCGTCGCCGGGGACGGCCGGGGGCAGGATCTCCACCCGCTCCGCACTCTGCAGCCGGATCTCGGGATGCTGAAGAGTACGGCCCTCCTTTCTGAGGGCCGCGAGGCGTTCCCGGACGGCGGGAAACAACTCTTCGGGATCGGGCAGCCCCGGCAGCACGGCGGTCCGCTCCGCGAGCAGGCCGAGCAGGACGTCGGAGAAGAGTCCCGTGGCGCGCGCCGGGTCGTTGGCGGCCACCCGGCCGCGGCCCGCCGCGCGCAGCACGGTCTGCCGGTGGGCGAGATCGCGCCGCCCCACCGGCAGGGCCTGCGGCGGCAGCGGGTCCCGGAAGTTCAGCGCCTCCTCGAAGCTCTCGCAGGCGTCGACGATCCACAGCTGCTCGGCGAATCCGGCGACGGCGTCCCCCGCGTACCGGGTGAGCGCGGAGTCCAGGTCGATGCCGACCTTGTCGGCGGTGGTGGCGTCGGAGCAGAACAGCCGCAGACCGCCGGACCGGTCCAGCACGCCGTGCCCGCCCCACCACACCCACAGCACGTCCCCGGGGTCGGCGGGCAGCTCGCGGACCAGGACGCGGCGCAGGGTGGCGTGGTCGGCGGGCGCGTACGGCACGTCGGGGACGTACGGCGCGAGCGGGGCGAGGTGCAGCCGCAGCCGGTGCCCGGGCACCCCGGCCGCCCGCAGCAGCCGGTGGAAGGCCACGGCGTCCCGGGCGGGGCCGGGCAGCGCCCAGTCCTCCCCCGCGTCGTACCGCTCGATGCCGACGATCAGCGCGCGCACCCGGTCAGGGTCGAGGGGGCCGGTCACGGCAGCCGCTCCACGATGTGCCGGTACACGTCCGGGTTGGTCCAGTAGGCGCTGTGCGAGGCGGGGAACGGCTGGCGGCTGTCGACGGCGACGTCGGTGACCCGGCCGGGGAACAGCGGGCCGCCCAGGTAGGCGAGGAGGTCGCGCGGGTCGTACAGGTTCAGCCAGTCGGGGACGTGCGCCGGCAGCGGTGCGGGGTGCTCCAGGGTGGGCAGGGAGCCGGACTCGTAGAGGAACGGCGCCTGCGATCCGGCGGTCACCAGCAGCCGTACGGCGGGCAGCGGTGCGCTGATGAGGGTGTCCAGGGCGATGATCCCGCCGAGGCTGTGTCCGACGAGGACGACGGGCGGCTCCAGGCCGGTTACCAGGTCGCGCAGGCCGGCGCGGACGGGGGCGCCGCGGCTGAGGTAGCGCAGGACGTCCCCGGCGGCCGGGTGGGCGGCCTGCGTCAGGGCGCGTCTGCGGCGCAGCGCGGCCCGGGAGGCGGCCGCCCTGAGGAAGTCCCAGCAGCTCG
>NZ_JBFATR010000029.1:0-86794 GCF_040678395.1 Streptomyces sp. NPDC052687
ACCGGCCTGCCCCGCGGCACCACCACCGAGGCAACCCCCCAACCGTTCCGCTACACCGGCGCCTACCTCGACCCGACCGGCCTGTACAAGATGGGTCACCGCTACTACGACCCCCAGCTCGGCCGCTTCACCCAGCCGGACCCGTCCGGACAGGAAACCAACCCCTACCTGTACGCCGGCGGCGATCCCATCAGCAACAGCGATCCCAACGGGCTGTTTCTTCAGGCAGCCGTAGATGTGGTCGGGGATGCCCTGACGGGATTTGATGCTGGCACCGCTCTGGGCCACTTCGCACAGGGAGACACCCAGGGACTTCTCGGCGACCTGGCAGGCGCGGCCGGCGGGTTGGCCGGCGAGTTCGCCTGCTACTTCGCAGCCGGGTTCTTCGCCCTGCCCACCGCGGGCGTAGGCGGAGCCTTGGTTGCCGCTGGTTGCACCGCTGTGGGCTTTGCAGCAGGCCAGCTTGCGAGCAGTGCCGTGGGGTAAGCGAACGGAAATGTCCCGTGGGGTGAGCCCTCCTGCTCACCCCACGGGACACAGCGAAACGAGGGGAGAGAAAATGCCGCGATTCAATCGCGAGTTATACGGTTCCCGCTCCGCGATGCGTCGCAACGCCGCCGGAGCAATAGCGGCGGGAGCGTGCGCCATCATCGTGGGCCTGGTCATCGTGGTGGGAGGAAACAAGGGCGGTTGGGTCGTCGCCGCTATCGGTGCCGCTGCGGTCTCGCTGGTGACTGTGCTCCCCCGTGTCGTGGGACAACGACGTAACCAGCCCTGACCATGCGCGATTAAGGAGAATCATGAAACAGCTGAACCTCGCTAGCTTCGAAGAGTCCTGGCACCTAGCTCGTGGCGGAAGCCTCCCCGGTGGAATGACGACGGCATTAGTACTTGCCGTGATAGCCATCGTCTGTCTCACTGCGGCGTACCTTATGAAACGCAATCGGTAACCTAGGCATTCGAGTCGAGGATGTGCAGCTGGACGTCGGGGGTTTCGTCCTAGCCGACGGCGCGCCAGCGCGGGCCGGCCATGTGACAGCCGCCCGCGTGGACCTCGGCGGGCTCGCGGCCGGCGCCGATACCGAAGGCGGCGACCCACTCCGGGGGCGCGGGCCGCCGCTGACGGCCCCGCTCTTCCTCGGCCTGCCGCTGCCGCACTGCCGCGATCTTCCGGTCGATGCGCTGCAGCCACATCGCTTGCCACACCCGCAGGGTGAGCAGGCGCTCAAGGTCGGGCGGCAAGTCATCGAACATATTTTTGATTCTAACTTCGAAGATCGACCTCGCGACCTTACGTGTTCGATTTGCCGTCCGATAACGTGGTGGCGGAGGAGGGGAGGGTGATGAGCCCGAAGGCGCGGCCGCAGCGGCATGCGGTGGTGGCGATGTGCGCTGCCCCGACCGCCTGCCGGAGCAGACGTACCGCCAGGTCCTGGAGGAGCTGGCCGGTCTGTCTGCGGTGGTGCAGGCGCTGCCGCCCGCCGCGGCGCTGGTGAACCTGACCGGTGCCCTGTGTTACCACGGCACCACCGCGCACCGGCTCGGTCAGGTCCTGCGGATCCGTATGCTTTCCCGCCTCGGCACCGACGTCCGGGTCGGTATCGGCCCGTCCGTCACCGCCACCGCCTCCGCCACCGCCTCCGCCCAGATCCCCTTGCCCGGCGGCGTCCTCACCATCACCCCCGACCAGGCCGCCGACTGGCTCGCCCGGCTCCCGGTCGACGGCCTGCACGGCATCGGACCCCGCCAGGCCGCGGTACTGCGCGACTACGGCATCCACAGCGTCGGCCTGCTCGCCGCCGTCCCGCCCGCCAACGTCCAGCGCCTGATCGGCGGCCGCGCCGGCCGCCTCGCCGCCGACCGCGCCCGCGGCATCGACCCCCGGCCCGTCGTCCCCCGCGCCCTGCCCGCCTCTGCCACGGTGCGCTGCTCCTTCGACCGGCACACCCTGGACGGAGCCCCCGTCCGCGCCGCCCTCCTCGACCTCGTCGTCCGCCTCGGCGCACGCCTGCGCCGCCGCGGACAGGCCGCACGCGCCCTCACCTTCACTCTGCGTTTCGCGGGCGGCACCTCATGGGAGAAGACCCGCCGCCTGGCCGAGCCGTCCGCCCACGACGATGACCTACGGCAGCTCGCCAACCAGCTGATGGACGCCGCTGGCCTGCAACGTGGCCGCCTCACCGGCATCGTCCTGCGCGGCGAAGACCTCATCGACGCCGACCGGGTCGCCCAGCAGATCAGCCTTGATGACACTCGCGAAGCCCGGCTGCTGGCGGAGCGGACCGTGGTCCGCGACAAGTTCGGGCCCGCCGCCATCGGACCGGCGGCCGTCTTCCGCCGCGCTTCCTGACCAGAGTGCTCGGCAGCGACGTCGGGCCGGAGTCGGCGGGGCAGGGTTCGGGTCGGGTGCGATGAGTTCTGAACCGGGGAGGCGCTTGGTTGGGCTCCGGCATGCTCCCGTCCGCCCGGCCTGGACGAGTGCGGTGAAGAAACGCGCTCCCGCGGTCTCGGCGAGCGGCCAGGCGGCGCAGGTTGAGTCCCACGGGAGTTCGGGCGACGGGCTCCCTGGCTACGTGCATCCCGAGGATCGAGGCATAGGCGACGGACAGAGCCGTTTTGTCTGAAAGGCCCCTGTCATCTAGAAGTGGGTGAATGGTGGGATCACCTTCATGAAAAGGATCTTATCGCTCGCTGCCACCGCGGTATTCGCGGCTTCGCTCATGTCCGGGACGGCCAGTGCTGGTCCGATTGCGCCGATGCCTGTGATGCCGCACCCCTGGGACAAGCGGGTCAAGTGCGCAGCGCAGGAGGACCCGGAGGGCAGGCGCATTGTCACCCGCTACGGGAACTCGGAGCTGGGCTGGCACCACTTCACCGGACGTCACAACATCAAGAAGTGCGCCACTCTGTACGCAGCGTTGAAGGGTCGCGTGGACCGCAACGACCACCACGGTCACCTGGAGTACGACGGTGTTGTCTTCGAGACGGGCGTGCCGAGGCCAAGGCAGGTGAAGTTCACTGTCGTCGTTCAGTACACGCGCAAGACGAAGGATGAACGCTACGACGCCGGCCGTGGTCAGAAGATCGGCGTTATCACAGCGTTCTGCCACAACCAGCCAGGGAACAAGTGTCCAAAATGGGCAAAGATGTGAACACCTCTGAACCTGCCGATGAGCAAGCGGCCACAGGCCGCCTGCTCGATCTCGTTCGCTCCTTCGTCACCACCCATGTGGAATGGAAGCCGCTGTTCATCGGCGCGGTCATCACCGCAGACGACCGCATGCGCCTCTATTTCCGATCACCTGAGCGGGACCGTACGTACGGCGTGGATGTCTTGATCAGCCAAACAGGTCCCGGCCTGCTCGGCGCTCTGGTTTCCCCCGCGTTCCTGGCGAACGAGCACATGCACCAGCCCTCCGGCGATCCGCACTGCGATGTGGTCGTGGATCTCACCGACTACTGAAGGCCGGATGCCGGACGGACCTTTCCCGCAGCGGGGTGGTTGATTCCGTGCGGCAGTCTGGTCGCCGCCCGCTCCCGCTGCCATGAGGCGCGCTTCGGGCGGCCCTTGCTCCGTGACCACCTGCTTCTGTTCGTAAGGGGCAGGGCGTGGACGCGGAATAGGGCTCATTCCCCACCATGGAGCTGCACGAGAACACCGTGGCCTCCGCGCTCTACGACGAGATCGTGGCCGCTGAGGTCTGCGAGGCGTTGGGATTGGCGACCGGACTGGGCACCGTCACCCTGGGGCGCTGGCCTGTGATGGAGATTCCGGGGTGCCGCACGAGCTGATCCGTTGGTGCCTCACGGCGCAGCGACCAGATCGCCACTTGCCTCTCCGAACTGGAGCACGATTACGTCACCGCTTCGACGACGACGGCCACCGGAAGTTCTTGCCCGTGGTCTCCGAGGGGGCACGCGCCGGCTGAACCGGATTGCCGCCCGCGAGAGGCGCCGGACCCATGCAGAAGGCCCGGTCACTCGCCCAGTTGCGCGCGTGGTGGAAGACGAGCGCGGTCCTCACCTCGGGAGTGGCGTCGACATCCAACTCCCTCCTCGAGTACGTCGGCGCCGTTGCTGTGGCGATCGGGGCCTCGGGCGCCACCTGGTCGACGTCGCCCTGGCGGCCGTGGACGTCGCCGCGACGGAGTTCGTGATGAACGGCGGCGGCCGGTTCCACCGCCGGCCCCAGGCCGCGAAATCGCGGCGGGCAGGCGTGGCCGTCGGCGGCGACGTTCGTCGGTTCGTGGCACACCCTCTAGTAGTGCTTCGTTAGGTTCTGGTTCTGCGTGTGGTGAGGGGGCGGCCGCAGGTGGTGCAGGTGCCGGGACAGCACCTCAGCAGGTCCTGGAGTGCGTCCAGGACCTGGTAGAGGGTCAGGCCGGCGTGCTTTTGGGTCGTGCCGCCGCAGGGTGGGGAAGGCCTGGGCGGCGGTGACGAGGGTGACGTGGTGGTGCCAGCCGCGCCAGGTGCGGCCCTCGAAGTGGTCCAGGCCCAGGCCGTGCTTGAGCTCGCGGTAGTCGTGCTCGATCCGCCAGCGCATCTTCGCCCATCGCACCAGGTCGGCGACCGGGGTGGTGGCGGGCAGGTTGGTCATCCAGTAGCCGGTCGGTTCGTCGGCTTCTTCGGGCTGCTCGACCAGCAGGGTCCGTAGCGGCAGCACCCCGTCCCACCGGCTGCGTCCGCCGGCCTGTTCCTGAGCCGCGCGGCAGGCTTCCTTGCCCGACGGCCTCACCTCCAGCACGGCGAAACGCGAGGTCATCATGCCCTTGCTGCCTTGCCGCCAGGTGACCTCCTTGAAGGAGGTGTCAACACCGACGAACTGGGTCAAAGGCCGGGGGCTTCGCGGTAGCGGGGCAGGGTGGGTGGGTCCCAGCCCGCCGTAGAGGGGCTGACAGGCTCGGCAGTGGCCGGGCGGGCTATCTCCTTGGGGGCCACCGCCACCACGTATGACCAGCCGCGTTCCTCCAGAGCGAGCCGGAAGGCCACGCTGCGGCCGTAACCGGCATCGGTCACGATCACCGGAACCACCAGTCCCTGCGATGCCAGCCGGTCCAGCAAGCCCATAGCCAGGCGCGTCTTGGACACATGCCCGACCTCCTCAGGGACCCCCGGTCCGTCGGCGCCGCTGGTCGTCGTCCACCCACTCCCGGGGCAGGAACAACTCCCACTCCAGCGGGCACGACGCGCTGTCGGTGGCCGCGTGGACGCTGACCGCGACCTGGCAGTTCGCCCGTTTGCCCAGGCTCCCGCAGTACTGGTGGGCCACCCCGACCGACGCAGTGCCGCACTTGGGAAACGACACATCGTCGACCACCCACACCTCGGGCCGGATCGCCTCGCACAACCGCTGGGCGATCCGCTGCCGCACCGGCAGCGGATCCCACGGCGACTGGTTCACGAACTGCTGCAGGGCCTGCATGTTCCCGTCCGGCAGCCGCTCGGCCATCGGCTGGATCGACTTCCGCCGCCCGTCCAGCATCAGACCCCTCAGATAACACTCACCCCACCGCCGCTGATCCCGCCGCGGCAACGAGGCGAACACATCGGCAACGAACTCCGCTAACTCACCCCGGCGCCGTTCCACCTCCCCCAGCCTCATACCGGAGAAGATGCCCACCACCAGACGAGATCACCCAACGTAACGAAGCACTACTAGGCAGTTTCGTTTGGATCGCTCGGTGGTTGGTCCGGTTGTGCCGTTGACCGACGCGCAGTGGGCGCGGATCGAGCCGTTACTTCCGGACCGAACACCGAAGCGGGGTGGTCGCTGGCGGGATCATCGTGAGGTGATCGACGCGATCGCCTTCAAGTTCCAGACCGGCACGCAGTGGGTGCAGCTGCCGGAGAAGTACGGCAACTGGCGGGGTGTCTACAACCGGCTGCGGATGTGGGCCGTCGATGGAACGTGGGAGCGGGTGTTCACCGCTTTGGTGGCCCAGGGCGACGCGGACGAGGACCTCAACTGGGCCGTCTCGGTCGATTGCACGATCGTGCGGGCCCACCAGCACGCGGCTGGGGCCCGCAAAAAGGGGCCCCGGCCGGCGAACCGGACGACCATGCCATCGGCCGGTCCCGCGGCGGACTGACCACAAAGATCCACCTCGCTGCCGATGCCCGCTGCCGGCCCCTCGCGTTCGTTCTCGGCCTTGGGGAACATCGTTGGCGCTGAGAACGATCATGGTCGGCTAGCACAGCGATCATCCCCAGAACTGGGGTTCGCCGAAAGATCGTCGATCACGGGTGGGGCCTGGCTACGGTCCGCGTCATGCCGGTGGAGTTCTTAACTGGTGATCAGGCCGAGGCGTACGGGAAGTTTGCCGAGGAGCCGACGAGACCCGAGCTGGAGCGGTTCTTCCTGGACGACGTGGACCGGGATCTGATCGCTGCGGCGTACGAAGCATCATCAGCTGGGCTTCGCCCTCCAGATGTGCACGGTCCGCTACGTGGGGCTGTTTCTGGAGGACCCTCTCATGGTGCCGTGGCCGGTGGTCGAGCACCTGGCCGTACAGCGCGGCATTCAGGACCCGTCGTGCGTGAAGCGGTGCACCGAGCGGCTGAAGACGGCGTACGAGCACGCGTGGGAGATCCGGGACGCCTACGGCTACCACCCGTACGAAGATGCGGAGTGGGGGCGGAAGTTCCGGACGTTCCTGCACGGCCGGGCGTGGACCCATGCGGAGGGGCCGGTCGCACTGTTCAACCAGGGGGTGGGCTGGCTGCGGCGGAACCGGGTGCTGCTGCCGGGTGTCTCGGTGCTGGCCCGGCAGGTGGCGGAGGTTCGCACGATCGCGGAGAAGCGGCTGCACACCACCGTGGCCGGGGCGGCTCACCGCGCGGACCCTGCGCTGCCGGCGGACCTGGTGGCCACGCTGGTGACGCCGGAGGGCGGCCGGTACTCGGAGTTGGAGCGGCTGCGCCGGCCGCCGACGCGTACGACGGGCACGGCGTTCGCGCGGTCGCTGGAGCGGGTCGACGAGATCGGTGCGTTCCAGCTGGGGCGGTTGAAGCTGTCGCAGATCCCGCCGAACCGGCTCGCGGCGCTGGCCCGTTACGGGCTGGGGTCCAAGGCTGCGAGCCTGAGCGGGCCGCGGAGCCCAAGCGCACGGCGATGCTCACCGCGGTGATGCGCGTGAGCGCGGACGGCCGCTGCCGCCCGCTGTCCCCGATCGTCACCGCAGGCCAGCGAGCGGACTGCACCCAGTTCAAGCCCGTCCCGGACAAGGCCCGCGTGCCCCGGCCAGGGCCGGGCAGACCCCGCAAGAGGCCGGACAGTCTCGCCGCCGACAAGGCCTACAGCAACGGCCCCGTCCGCGAATACCTGCGGCGACGCGGAATCCGGCACACGATCCCAGAGAAGACCGACAGCCTGGCCGCCCGCCTGCAAAGGCCCACGCGGCGGACGGCCACCAGGCTTCGACGAGGACCGCTACAAGAAGCGCAACACCGTCGAACGAGCGATCAACCGCCTGAAACAGCACCGGGCCGTCGCCACCCGCTATGACAAGCGCGGCTACGTCTACCTCGGCACCGCGACCGCGGCAGCCCTCACCGTCTGGCTACGAACTTGATCGGCCGGACAAGTCCTAGGCGACGCGCGCGTACGAGTGTTCAAGGGCAAGACGGACGGCTGCGTTCGCGCGGTCATCCGCCCGGGCGGATGAGCCGAGCAGTGCCGGGTGCTGGTGTCAGGTGGCGGCGGGCCGGGCCTGGGGCGCAGCCACGGTCGGATGGGCGGTGCAGGCGGGGTCGGTCGGCGGCTGACGTTCACTGGCC
Source organism: Streptomyces sp. NPDC052687 (assembly GCF_040678395.1). NCBI lineage: Bacteria > Bacillati > Actinomycetota > Actinomycetes > Kitasatosporales > Streptomycetaceae > Streptomyces > Streptomyces sp. NPDC052687. The sequence continues at coordinate 7,777 of NZ_JBFATR010000029.1, forward strand.
GGGGTGGACGGCCTGGACGCCGGTGCCCGCGTACGCCTTCGGCGTCAGGGTGAGCAGAAACCGGCCGCTGGGGTGGGCGGCGGAGGGCCGGGCGGCGTGGATGGCGTGGACGGCGGCCCAGGAGTGCCCGAAGCGCAGCAGTTCGGTGGCGGTGACCGCGGCGTCGGTGTCGAACGCCTCGATCCGGATGAACCGCAGTCCCTTGATGTAGCCGAGGAGCCCGGGCCGCTCGGCGTCGCCGGCCGTCAGCGACAGCACCGGTGCATACAGATCGCCGAGCCCACCGGAGGCCTGGACGTAGAACGCGGCGACCGCCTCGTTGAACGGGTCCTTCGGGTCGTACAGGGCCGTGGCGGTGGTGTGGTCCAATACGACCGCGATCGTCGCCACTACGCGGCCGCCCGCGGCCCGTGCGAGGCGGCGCCCAGGCGCTCGAGCAGAGCCCGGGCTTTCGCTTCGGCCTCCGGGCTCGGCGCGCTGCCGAGGGCGGAGGCGAGCTCGGCGCGGGCGAGCTCGGCCCGCTCGGCGTACTCGGCCTGGGTCGGAGTGCTCTGGGCGAGGTCCTCCACCAGGCCGCGGATGGTGGTGCCGTGCTCGGCCGCCAGCTGGGCGAGCCGGTCCCGCGCGGCCGTGCTCACCTTGATGCTCGTCTCGTCTGCTGCCATAGTCCCTACTCTACAGCGCCCCTCTACCGATGGTAGAGGAAGCGTGTCTATACGGCAGGACGCTTCGCAGTCACGCGCGGAAGACCGCGCTCGTAGGCGCCTCGTGTCCGGGCGGGGGCACGCCTTGCGCGCGGTGCTCGAGCAGGGCAGAGGTGCCCATGTCCCGAAGCCGGGCCACCGGCATCAGGCGGTGGTGGTCCGGCCGCAGCTCACGCCGCAGACTGAGACGCGCCTGCTTCTGCCGGCTGGCGTGGAGCTCTGGGTCCGCCCTCTTGCCACCTCCGGCAGGCGACAACGCCCTTCATCGGTGAAGAACAGCATCGTTCTGGGTCGTAGTTCCGCAGCTGGACGACTCTGAGTAGCTCTTTGGGGCGGAGCTTTAGGGACGACGGCCAGGTGCTGCTCGTGGACCGTGCGATATCGGACTCAGCTGCGTTCGAGGCGAGCGAGGAGATCGCCGCGGCCCGTGACGGGCCCGCACGTTCCTGGCGGACGTGCAGGCGGTGCATGGGCTACCGGTGTCGAGTGGGCGATGGACATGGTCGAGTTAGGAGCTGTTCGGCCGATCATGACGGGCGCCTCGCGACACGTTCAGGAGGCAGCTCTTGCGTGCCATGATCAACGCATGAGCGAGTACGCCTGGTCTTCTGAGAACGGCAGATGCCAAGCAGCCGGTGCCGCGGCGGCCTGGCCTGAGACGGTTCGCTCTCTGCCTGTCGGTACCTCGATCACCGGTGAGGTCATCGGTAGACAGCCCTTCGGTGTCTTCCTCTCCGTTGACGGCTGGCCTGAAGCTGTTGGCCTGGCCAGAGTCGACAGGATGCCCAGGTGCATGGAACTGCCGCCCGTAGGACAGCTCGTCACCGGCGAGGTGGTCTGGCATGCCGAGCACAATCACCAGGTGGGCATCGTGCTCCGTGAGTGGGCGGAGCACGAGGACTTGCTCCCTCGGTTCGTGGAGCGTGTCGGTCAGACTGTCACCGGACGTGTCACGAAGATCGCGCCGATTGGTTTCTTCGTGCGCATGGCCGACTGCGTCGAAGGGCTGGTTCCGCTCACCGAGCCGGTCGCGGACATTGCGAAGAGTGTCCGCGAGGGCCAGACAGTATGGGTGCGGGTAGTCGCCGTCGATCTGGAACGGACCCGTGTTGTCCTGGCAGCCGAAAGCGTCGCCTAGAAGTCCCCCAGACCCATCAGGTGCGGGAGCCAGATGGTCAGGGCCGCGACGGTGGCGGTGCCGAGGTAGACGTAGCGACGTTTGTCGTAGCGAGTGGCCACCGCCCGGGCCTGCTTGAGCTTGTTGATCGCCCGTTCGACGGTATTGCGCTTTTTGTACCGCCCTTTGGCGCCGGGGGCGGCGGCGGATCGGTTCGGGCGCGGGCCGCGTGCTGATGCGCCCGCACGAGCGTGGAATCCACCGCGATGTCCCAGTCGATCTCACCGGCAGCGTCGGCTGCGGCCTGCACCCGCTGCCGCAGTCGTTCCCAGGTGCCGTAGGCCGACCACAACCGGTGGCGTTCATAGACGGTCTTCCACGGGCCGAACCGCGAGGGAAGGTAGCGCCACTGCACACCGGTCCACACCCGGTGCAGGATGCCGTCGATCACCTGCCGGTGATTCCGCCGCCGGCCCCATCGGCCGTCGTGACCGGCAGGAACGGCTCAAGCCGTGCCCACTCCGCATCCCTCAAATCCCCGCCCCGTGCCCACATCAACGACCCAGACACGCAGCGGTCACATGATCTCTGGGTGGTGGTCGGTGAGGTGCTGGAGGTTGGTGACGAGGCGGTTCAGGAGGTGGGCGAGTTGGGTGTGTTCTTCGTGGGTGAAGCCGGTGAGGGCTTCGGCATCGATGCCCGAGCGGAGGGCTTGGACGTCGGCTTGGATGGTGCGGGCTTTGTCGGTGAGGTGGACCAGGGCGCGGCGGGCGTCGGCGGGGTCGGGGGTGCGGGTGATGAGGCCGTCGCGTTCCATGCGGCGGAGGTTGACGGCCATGGTGGGCTGTTCTACTCCGGTGCGGCGGGCGAGTTCGCTCTGGGCCTGGCCGTCGGTGGCGTAGAGGGCGAGGAGGGTGGGGAGCTGGCCGGTGGTGACGCCGAGGGCGGCGAGGCGGTGGGAGATGGCCTGGCCCAGGAGCCGGGCGGCGTGGTTCACGGTGTAGCAGACCATCGCCTCCGCCTCTGATGCGGCTGCTGGGCCGGCCGGAGTAGCGGGGTCGCTGTTGGTGCGTGCCGCCATGGCCACCTCTCTGCGTCGCGTGATGAATCGGGTTGCCTTGACATCATTCCATAGCTATCTATGCTTGGACGAGAAAGCATAGATGGCTATGGATGTGGTGCTGGGGTTTCCGGCACTGGTGACCGGCGGTTCCCGCGGGTTCATCCGGCTGTCACGAACGGCAGAGAAGTGTGGCCATGCGTGCCTTCGCGATCGACTCCTTCGGGCAGACTCCGCGGCTTAAGGACTTGCCAGTGCCCGAGCCGGGCCCGGGTGAGGTGCAGATTAGGGTTCGTGCGGCTGCGGTGAACCCGATCGACTGGAAGGTGGCCGCCGGGGCGCTGGCGCGTCCGGGCGCCGACTTCCCCTTCCCCTACACCCTCGGGTTCGACCTCGCTGGCCAGGTGACCGCTGCCGGTGAGGGCGCGGCGTTCGGGGTGTGGCAGGAAGTGTTCGGGATGCGGCGGCCCGCGACCGCGGCCCAGCATCCGCATGGCTCCTACGCCAAGTACATGACCGCGTCCCGTGACACCGTCGCCCTGGCTGTGCGGCCGGACGGCCTGGACGCGGCGTCGGCGGCGGCACTGGCGATGACCGGGGGCACCGCCCTGGCCCTGACCCGCTGGCTGGACCTCGCCGAGGGCGAGACGCTGCTGGTGGTCGGCGCGACCGGGGGAGTGGGCTCCTACGTCCTGCAGCTGGCCGCCGCCCGCGGTGTGCAGGTGATCGCGGTCGCCGCCGGTGAGGACCACGACTACGCCCGCAGTCTCGGTGCGGCCGAGGTGATCGACTACCGCACCAGCGACGTCGCCGACGCCGTCCGCGCCGCGCACCCTGACGGCGTGGATGCCGTGCTCGACCTCGTTGACGGCCGTGAGGTCGTCATGGGGAAGATCGCGCCGCTGGTGCGTGACGGCGGCCGGCTGGCCACCACCGTCTTCGCCGCCGACCCCGATGCCCTGGCGAGGCGGGGCGTGCGGGCGATCAACTTCGTCTACCAGGCGACCGACCAGGACATGGCCGAACTCGCCGAGCTGGCGACCTCGGGCGCTTTGCAGGCCGCTGAGACGACCACCTTCAAGCTGGCCGCCATGGACGAGGCGTACGCCGCTTCCACCAGCGGTCACGTCCGCGGAAAGCTCGTCATCACCACCGACTGACCACCCGGCCTACGGGCGGCGGCGGGCAGCCCGGCATTCCGCGTGCTTCCCGCTCGGCCTGCAGTACGGACACCATCCCTCCTCCCTACCTGGAAAGGCGCCATCGTCATGGCTGAGAAGTTCACCCCGTTCACGCCGCGGGACAGCGTGATGCTGCTCTCGACCACCAGCAGGGCACGCTCAAGTTCTGCCGCAACATCTCCCAGAAGACCATCGTGCAGAACGCCCGCGCGCTGGCCCGTATCGCCAAGGCCCTGGACATGCCGGTGGTGCTCACCACCAGCCAGGAAGACCACGCTCAAGGGCCGCTGATCCCGGACATGCAGGAGATTCTGCCCGAGGCGTACGAGGCGCGGATCAAGCGCTCCGGGATGGCCAATGCCTGGCACGACGAGAACTATCGCAACGCCGTCCTGAAGGCGGCCGACGGCCGCAAGAACATCATCATGGCCGGTCTGACCAACGACGTGTGCATCGTCTACCCCTCGATCAGCATGGTCGAGGAAGGCTTCCGCGTGCAGGTCGTTCAGGACGCCGGCGGCTCGCCGAACGCGATCGGCGAGGACGCCGCTCGCCGCCGCTGGGAGAATCACGGCGTGGTCACCACCTCCACCAACCAGCTGGTCGCCGAACTCGGCGTCGACTGGTCCACCGAGGCCGGCGGCAAGCTCATCCAGATCACCTTCGAGGAAGTCATCGCGCACCTGGACGAGATGTAGCCCCCGCAGCACCACGGCCGCCCGCACTCATCTGCGGGCGGCCCCGGCCGCCGCACCACCCATATCCCGCACCAACTCGACGGCGACCGCTCCCCGCCGCGCCCGCAAGGACACACCATGAGGTCCCTACCCAAGCCGGTCAGGCATCTGCTGCGCAGGCCGATGCGCGGCCGTGACCTCAGGGAGGAGCACGCACCGCCACCGCGCTGGAGCTCTTCTTCGACCTGTGCTTCGTGGTGGCGGTCTCCCAGGCGTCGACGCAGCTGGCCGAGCAGGTCGTCGAAGGCCACCTCGCCCGGGGCCTGGGCTATCACGCGGCCGTGTTCTTCGCGATCTGGTGGGCGTGGATGGGCTTCAGCTGGTTCGCCTCCGCCTACGACACCGACGACGTCCCTTACCGCATCGCGACTTTCGTACAGATCGCCGGAGCCCTCACCCTGGCCGCCGGCATCCCGGGCGCGTTCGAGGGCGACTTCACCGTCATCACCGCCGGATACGCCGTCATGCGCGTTGGCGTCGTCAGCCAATGGCTGCGCGCGTCACTGGAAGACCAAGACCCCGCCCGCCGTCGCGTCGCCCGCCGCTACGCCGCGGGCATCAGCCTCCTGCAGGCCGGCTGGATCGGACGGCTGTGGCTGCCCGAGCAGGGGCAGATGCCCTTCTTCGCCCTGCTCGTGATCGGCGAACTCCTCGTGCCCGTGGTCAGCGAGCGCGGCGCCCGCGCGGCCTGGCACCCCATGGCCTGCACGGTGAGCACTTCTTCGAGCTGTGCCTGATCGCGGCGGGCGGGCTGCTGACCGTCTTCACCATGTGGTGGATGTACTTCGCCCAGCCGGGAGCCGCGCTCATCACCACCCAGAGACAGGCTTTCCGCTGGGGCTACGGCCACTACCTCATCCTCGGCGCCGCCGCCGCGGTGGGCGCCGGACTCGAAATCGGCATCGCCCTGCTGGAACACCACAGCGACGTCTCCGGCTTCACGGCGGCATGGATCTTCTCCACCGCCGTAGCCGTCTTCCTCGTCCTGGCCTGGCTGCTGCAGTCCGCCCCCACGGCACCCGCCCCGCCCGCTCCTGGCTGCACCCCGCCATCGCCCTCCTGGTCCTGCTCACCCCCTTCACCGGACAGACCTACCTCACCACCGGCCTGCTGACGACCCTCCTCCTTGTCCTCTCCCTGGCCGCCGCAACCCGGCAACCCCACCCTGCCGGACACTGATCGCCCCTGCTGTCGGCGTTCGCTTCAAAGTGCACCGAGCGGTACACGCGAACGTGCAGCACGCGCCATGGCCGGCCTCACGGGAGTGTCATGGAGTGGCATTGCCGTCTCGGCCGAGACCCTCCAGAAACTGCCGTTGGTCGTCCAGGAATCCGTCCGCGAAGAGCGAGCGGGGGGCGAAGAGCGCGGTGAGCGTGGTCTTGAGGTCCGACTGCTCGATGGACCGTTTGAGCAGTGAATGGGCCGCGTCCGGGTAACGCTTGACCGTCAATGCACCGCCTGCGTCCAGCGCCTTGCGGTAGCCGCGCTCCGTGTCGGCGGTGTCCACGTTGATGTCGTGGCCTGCGAGGGTCAGCAGTACTGGTACGCCGCGCAGAGCGGGGAGATCCTGCGTGGCGTCCGCAGTGTAGTTCTTGGAGATGAAACCCCAGCGATCGACGGTCATGCCGTTCGCGTCCCCGCCCATCGCCGTGACGTACTCCTCGAAGGTCGCGTGGCGTGCCAGCAGCTGGCGGGTGTGGTCGCTCTTGGCGATCTCGGCCTTGGTGCGGGCTGCCGATGCGCCGTCGGCGCGCAGTTCGGCGAGGAGGTTGTAGCGGCCCTGCTGGAGCCAGTTGATCGCGGGTGAGACGGCGATGACGAAGCTCACGGGCGTCTTGGCGGCGACCTTCGGCAGAACCCAGCCCGCCTGGCTGGCGCCCCAGAGCCCGATCCGGTCGCGGTCGATGTCCGGGCGGGCGCGCGCCCAGGCGATGGCCGCGGCTGCCTCGTTGGCCCGGTCGTCCATGGACTGGTCGAGCCAGTCGCCGGGTGCGCCCGCGACGCCGGGCTTGTCCCAGGACAGGGAGGCGTACCCGGCCTTGGCGTTCGCTTCCCACATGGGCTTGTAGCCGTCGTCGTGGGTGGCGTCGATGGGGCCGTCGCCGTGGACGTACACGACCAGGCCATGGCGCTCGCGGCCGTCCTTGGGGGCGGCCAGTACGCCGTTGAGGGTATGGCCGCCATGGCGGATCGAGACCCGCCGCACGTCCATGTCGTAGGAGTTCTGCCTCAGCACCGCACCGGTGAGGCCGGCGGCCACGACCAGGACGGTGACGAGTGACCACACGGTGGCGCGGAGCCCGCGCCTTCGGGGCTGGATCTTCGGGCACATGAGATCTGACCGCCTCTGTCCGGGGTTACGGCACCGAAACTATCACTACAAGCACGACCGTAGGAGAAGTGATAGTTTTTGTGTGAGGCTGGACGAAGAAGTGGGGGCACGGACATGGGACTGGACGCGACGGGTGCCGGCATTGGGCCGGTGACGGTACGGCGGGGCGTTCCAGCGGGTGCCGAGCAGCGGGCGGCTGAGCTGTACTGGGACGCCTTCGGCCGCAAACTCGGCCCCGCCCTGAACCCGCCGGACAAGGCGGTGCCCTTCATCGCCGCCCACCTGAACGCCGACCGCGCGGTCTGCGCGCTCCTCGACGGGCAGCTCGTCGGCCTCGCCGGCTACCAGCTCGGCGGCCGGGCCCTCACCGGGGGCTCGGCCGCCGCCGTGCTGCGCGCGTACGGATATCTGCGGGGGCTGCACCGACTCCTGCTCCTCGCCCTGTTCGAACGCAAGCCGGCCCCCGGGCAGCTCCTCATGGACGGGATTGCCGTGGACCCAGGCATACGCGGCCGCGGCGTCGGGAGCCTGCTCATCGAGGAAGTGGCCGCCGTCGCGGCGGAGCAGGACTGCCGGGAGATCAGACTGGACGTGATCGACACCAACCCGCGCGCCAGGGCCCTGTACGAGCGGCGCGGCTTCACGGCCGTACGGACCGAGCACACGCCCTACCTGCGCGGGCTGATGGGCTTCGGTGCGGTGACCACCATGCACCGCCCCGTCGGAACGAGAGGAACGACAAGGCCGTGAGCGCCGAGACGGACTACATCGAGGTCCCCACCCGCATGCTCGTCCACGCGCTCATCCGCGAGGACGGCACCGTCGGCGCGGACGAGCTGTACAGCGTTGCCAACACCCTCGGCATGAGCGACCAGCAGGTACGACTGTGCATCAAACGCCTCGTGGCCGAAGGCCGGTTCTTCCATGAGGGCCGAGGCCGCAAGGCGAAACTGCACGCCACCGAAGACACCACGCGTACCCTCGCCCCGAACGCCGACTTCCTCCGGCACGCGTTCCAGCAGGACGCCGGGCTCGCGCCCTGGAACGGTGTTTGGCACCTGGCCGCCTTCGCGGTGCCCGAATCGGCGCGCACGGCCCGGGACTCCCTGCGCGAGACGCTCGTCCATCTCGGGGGCGCCCCGCTCCAGGGCGGACTGTACGTCTGCGCCAACACCTGGGAACCGTACGTCGAAGAAGCGGCCCGCCGCCTCGGCGCCCATGGCGCACTCACCCTCCTCACCACGACGGACCTGCGAAGGGGCGCCACCCAGGAGCCCGCCGAACTCGCCCGCCATCTGTGGCCCCTGCAGGAGATCGCCGAGCGCTACCGCCGCCTCAGCCGCCTCGCCCAGCCCCGCCTCGCCCGGCTCACTGGATCCGACCGGCTCTCCCCCTCCGCACTCCTCACCATCGCGGTCGAACTAGCCGCCGAACTCACTCGCGCCATGGAACCCGACCCACTCCTGCCGCCTCAGCTCCTGCCCCAGCCATGGCCCGGCACCCAGGCCCGGGAGCTCATCGCCCGGTGCTGGGCCGCCCTGCACCACCGAGAACACGGCGAAGCCCGCCCGGCCCTCTTTCGCCTCTACGCCGACATCACCCGAGAAGTAGCAGACCGTGCCGCGCACTGAAAAAGGGTGAGGCACCGCGAGAGCCCCTTCCGGGCAGACGGGCATCAGATCAACGTTGTGCGCTTTGATGCGTACCGACCGGTGCACGTTCGGGCGTACGCCGACACCCTGCGAAAGCAGCCGCGGCAGCGCCTCGTGACCACGACAGGTCAGGAGTGGGTGATGTGGTCGAACCCGCTCAGCACCGGTGTCAGCTCCTGAGCGCACCCGCACAGCGGGCCGTTACCACGTGCAGATCCCGAGCCGGACCAGGCGCGAGCTGGCTAGAGACTTCGACCTCTCCGATCACCGTGGATACCCGGACCGCTTCATGGCGCTGATGGGCCGACTGTGGCACCTGGACAACGACCCGCTGAGCGGGTGGGCCACCTCTAACAACAGCCTCCGCGACCAGATCAACCGCCACGTCGTCAGGTTCCCGGGCGACTGGTCGACCGAGGAACTCTTCGAACAACTCGGCGCCTTCGAAGCCCCCCATCCACGCTTCGGAGCCTTCCTCGAGGGGCTGGCCTCCGCAGCCGTCCTTCCCGACGAGCAGGCACAGCACCGCTGCGTCGAGCTCGTCAACCGGCATCTTCAACCCGTGGGCGCCATGCTGAGCCAGGACGGAGAAGTAGACGGCTACCCCGAGTTCCACCTGGTCCAGCACGGCCGCGGCACCGCGCGCCGGCCGCGCAATCTCATTTTCGCCACCTTGGGAAAGCCGGACATCCGCTTCACCAGCGCCCTCGACAACGACATTGAGGTCGCCGAACGCGCCGACGAGGTGTTGGTCTACGACCGCCCCGTCGGCAAAGAGGGACTGCTCTGGCACCACTTGCTGTCCTGGTGGCAGGAGACCGGCTCGGCCTGGAGTGGGCGGAGCCGTAGCGGCGCGAGGCAGCGTTAACCTCATGAACGCCGGTCATGTGCGATCGCAGGTGCGAACGCAACTGCGTACGCGAAACCCCACAGTGGAACTCGACGAGACGACGAAGGGTAGCGGGAGCGGACTCTGGCCAGGTACGTGCGCTGGCAAGGCCGTACCACTCCGGTGTGTGGACGCGCTTGAGCCGTTTTGCGCCCGACGATGTTTTCGCCGCTTGACCTTGACGCAACGGCAGGGTTTCTACTGGCGGCATGCGAATCGGAGAGATCGCCGCGCTCGTGGGGCTCACCACCCGGGCGATCCGGCACTACCACCATGTCGGGCTGCTTCCGGAACCGGAGCGGCGCCCCAACGGCTACCGGGCCTACAGCGTCCGCGACGCCGTCCTGCTCGCCCGGGTGCGCCGGCTCACCGAACTCGGCCTCGGCCTCGATGAAGTGCGCGACGTCCTCGCCGACGATGCCGGGCGCGAACTGACCGAGATATTGGAAGAACTCGACGCCGACCTGGCCCGCCAGGAAGCCGACATCAGGGAGCGCCGCGGCCGGCTCGGCGCCCTGCTCGCCGAGCCGCCCGGCGCGACCGGGCCCGTCTCACCCGCCCTCGCCGCACTGCTGGCACAGGCCCTCCGAACAGACTCGCCGAGCGCGGCCAAGGACCGCGAGTACCTCACGCTGCTGGACGCCACCAGCACCGGTAATCAAGAGATCTTCGGGCTGCTCGGGACGCTGGTCGCCGATCCTGCGGTTGTCGAACTGTATGAGCGCCTTGACGCGCTCGGCGATGCCACCACCGACGATCCGAGGATCGCGCCCCTGGCAGCTGACCTGGTGGCAGCCGTCCCCGAGGAGCTGTTCGCCGCGATCCCCGAGGACGGGGTGGTCGTGACCGGATTCAGGGAGGCGCTGCTCGCCGAGTACACCCCAGCTCAGGCGGAAGTCGTGGGCCGACTCATGGAGGTTCTCGTGGAAAGGGGTCGGGGATGAGCGGCCGGGCAGGGGGCGTACGGGCGGCGCAGGTCGCGGTAGCCGCCGTACTGCCGGGGGAACTGGCACTGGCGGCCTGCCTGCTGGCCGGGGTCCGGCCGCCCGGGTGGGCGCTGGCGGGCGCCGAGGCGCTGGTGCTCGCAGTGTTGCTGCTGGAAGCCTGGGTGCTGCGCTCTCTGTACGTTGCCGCGCGCGCCCGCGGCGCGGACCGCCGGGCAGCGCGGCGAGCCGCCGTACGGGAGGCGGTGCCGGTGACGGTCCGTCGCCTGGTCCTCCACGAGCTGCGCGCCCTCGCCTCCCTGGGGCGGTGGGTCCGGCGCGGCACGCACGGGGTGCGCCCCGGAGACCTCGCTGCCGCGTACACCGGGCCCCAGACCGCGATGATGTACGGGCTGCTCTTCGTGATGGTGATCGAGACGGTGGGCCTGGCCTTCCTCATCCCTTGGCCGGCAGTCCACCGGGTGATCCTGGTACTCGACCTGTACGGCGTCGTCCTCGTACTGGCATTGCACGCCGCCTGCGTCACCCGACCGCACGTCGTGCGCCCCGACGGTTCTCTGCGGATCCGCTACGGAGCCCTCTTCGACCTCGCCGTACCGCCGGACGCGGTCGCCTCGGTCCGGGTCGACCGGCGCTATCCCGAGGGCCGCCTCATAAACCTCTCCGAGGACGGGGTCCTCGACCTGATCGTGGGCAGCCAGACCTCGGTGACCCTGGAGCTGAACCGGCCACTCCCCTTCACCCGCCCGCTCGGCGCGACGGAAGAGGCCCACACCATCCGCTTCCATGCCGACGCCCCGCGCGCACTGGTCAGCGCACTCCGTCAGCCCGCCTGAGCACATCTTCGCCGCGACGTGGCGCCAGGCAAGGCGCTCCGATCGGTTACACGTCCGGCTTCTCGGCATTCTCACAAAGCTGACCGCTTCGAACGTGAGTGCAGGAAGTGTTCCGGTCGAAACACTTCGCAGGAGGAGACCCGGAAACGTCACGACTGGAACGTTCCCGACTTGCCTTACTTGCCTGACACCCGGTGAAGCTGCCTGCCTGCACAAAGCGCCTCTGCACCCTAGATAAAGCCCGCAGCACAGGACATCCCAGCTCGCTGTGCTCGCCGCGTCGGCCAGGACCCCCACGCCCAGGGCGCGGCCAAGATTCGCCCGGTTCTCACGAAGCAACGGCGAAGTGAAGTAGCCCTCTTATTCGCGGGCTTCGGTGTTCTCTCGGATCGCCGCGGCAACGTCCAGCAGTGCGTACGCGATCGCCGCCAGCCCCTCCCCGATGGCCGCGGTCTGCTCATCTGGTCCTCGCCAGCTCTTCGCGCCCTCCGCGAGGATGTCCGCCTGGTGCCCGTGCGTGCTTGCCTCCGCCATGGTGTGTCCTCCCCGCCCGCCGGTCTGTCCGGCGGGTGCCTGCACCCTCCCCACCCCGGGCGGTGCTGAACCTCCGCACCTGGCCGGGCCGCCGGAGCCGGGCTCGCTACAGACAGCTACTTGTCACTTCGCCGTTGCTTCGCGAGAACCGGGCCGGTTCCCGTGCGTTCTCATGTCTCCCCTTTTGACGTCGGATAACCTCTCCTTATCCGACGCCAGAGCTGCTCAGGACTTTTGGGCCTTGAGATAGGGCGGCCGTCCTGGTTCCGCCGGCCCCGCGACACCGCGGGCACGACCGTGCTGCGGACCGACCCACCCGCCCGGCTGCGCGGCCGTGTCCTCGGCGTGTGGGGCAGCATCGGCACCCGCTGGGGTCTGGCGGGTCCGCCCGCGCTCGGCCTGCTGATGGACCTCGCCGGCGCCCTCGTCGCCGGCGGCCTGATCATCGCCGCCGCCATCACCACCGGCCACCTCCTCCACCGCCGCCGCACCCGGCCCGCGGTCACCCGCTGCGCACCCTGGAGCGCATGCCGCAGGTGGAGACGGCGGCCTGAGAGTGCGGCCGTACGGCGCGGTCGCGGGCGGTGCATCCGGCTCAGCGACGGGTCGGCACGTTCACCGGTGGGGGAGCGGCCGTGCCGTGCCGTGCCGGGGTGCGGGCGGGGAGCGGTTCCGGGAGGTTCCGCACGGCTGCCAGGACCTCGTCCACCGTGATGCGGAGCAGCCGCTCGTCCGGCATCCGGCCGTGTGCGTCGCCGGGGCGCGGGGACGGGTCGTCGCCGGGGTGCCAGAGGACGTGGTGGCGGGGATCGGGCGGCGGGCCCCACAGGCGGGGGGAGACCGGGCCGAAGAGCACGACGGACGGGGTGCCCAGGGCGGTGGCCAGGTGGGCGAGGCCCGTGTCGCCGGCCACCACGCAGCGGGCGCCCGCGACCAGCGCGGCGAGCCGGTCGAACGGCACGTCGGCGGTCCCGCCGACGACGTGGTCCGGGGGCAGTCCGGCGCGCGCGGCGACACATCCGGCGAGGGCGGTCTCGCCGGCCCCGGCGGTCACCACCACCCGGTGGCCCTGCGCGCGCAGCGCCCGTGCCACGGCCGCGAAGCGCTCCGCGGGCCAGCAGCGGGCGGCGGCGTCCGCGCCGGGGTGGACGACGACCGCGCCGGGCGCGGGGGAGGGCGTCGCGGGCACCGGGATCGACAGGTCGGCGGGGTCGGCGGGGATGCCGTACCAGGTGAGCAGCCGGCACCAGCGGTCCCGCTCGTGTTCGTCCTCCCGCCACACCGGGCCCGGGACGCCGGGGGTGCCGGGGTGGGCGTAGGCCAGCAGCCGGCCGGGCCGCAGCCGCTGGAGCAGGAGGTGGCTCGGCGGGCCGTTGCCGTGCAGGTCGACGGCGAGGTCGGGGCCGGGTCCCGGCCAGGCCAGGGTGGTGGGCACGGCCCGGCCGGGGGCCTCGGCGGGCAGCAGCCGGTCCACGACACCGGTCGCGGCGGCCGCCCCGGCCAGCCGCTCGGGTGCGGCGAGCACCAGTTCGTGGCCCGGCAGATGGCGGCGCAGCGCCCGCAGGGCGGGTACGGCGGTCAGCAGGTCGCCCAGCCCCAGCGCGCGCAGCACGAGCACGCGCGGATGGGCGGTACGCCGGGGCGGCTGTGGGGTCGCGCTCACGCCGCCGGTCCTCCGGGCTTCAGCGGGACGGCCGCCAGCGCCGCCCGGCGGGCCAGCACGGTGGTGGACCGGCCGTCGAGGTACGGCAGCACCACCGCCTGCCCGCCCCACGCGCGCAGCGTCTCCGCCTCGGGCAGCTCCTGCACGGAGTAGTCGCCGCCCTTCACCCACACGTCCGGCCGCAGCCGGCTCAGCAGCCGCTGCGGGGTCGCCTCGTCGAACACCGCGACGGCGTCGACGCTGCCGAGCGCCTGAAGGACCCGGGCGCGGTCCGCCACCGGGTTGATGGGCCGGCCGGGTCCCTTGAGGCGGGTCACCGAGGCGTCCGAGTTGAGGCACACGATGAGGCAGTCGCCGATCCGCCGGGCGCTCTCCAGCAGCCCGACGTGCCCGGCGTGCAGCAGGTCGAAGCAGCCGCCGGTCGCCACCACCGTGCCGCCGCGCGCCCGTACCTGCTCCGCGAGCGCGAAGGGGTCCGTGGCCGGGGTCTGCCGTACGGAGGTGTCGGGCTCGGTCCGCCACAGCGCCGGGTTCCCGGCGCCGCCCGCCGACACGAACGCGGCGGCCTCGGCGACCGCCCGCTGCACCGCCTCCTCCGGCAGCGCGCCGTCCGCGAGCGCGGCGGCGGCCGTCGCGGCGAAGCAGTCGCCCGCCCCGCACGGATCGCCGCTCGCCCGGTACGGCGCCGGGACCAGCATCGGCGTGCCCCCGGCGGGCCGGGTCAGCAGCACCCCGCGCTCGCCGAGCGTCACCGCGACGCCCGCCGCCTGCCAGCGGTCCGCGAGCCGGGATCCGCGCTCGGCGTACGCGCGCAGCGACTCGCCGTCGCCGGGGCACAGGCTGCGCGCCTCGGCCGCGTTCGGCGTGACCAGGCGGGCGCCCGGCACCGGCGGATCGCCCTTGGGGTGCGGGTCCCAGACGAGCGGGGTGCGGGGGACGACCGACTCCAGGTGGCGGCGCACCGCGCTCGCCGTGTGCCGGCCGTAGTCCGCGACCAGCACCGCGTGGGCCTGGGCCAGCGCGTCGCGTACCGCCTCGTCGGGTTCCCCGGGCTCGCCGCCGCCCCGGTCGATGCGGACCAGCGGCCGGCCGCCCGCCAGCACCCGGGTCTTGACCGGCAGGCTGCCGTGCAGCGGAATCTCCACCAGCCGTACCCGGCCGCGCAGCTGCCGGCGCACCGCGTGACTGGCCGCGTCGTCGCCGAGCGCGGTCACCAGGACCACCTCGCGTCCGCCGCGGGCGGCCAGCGCGGCGGCGAGGCCCGCCCCGCCGGGGTGGCGCCGGTCGTCGGTGACGTCCACGACGGGCGCGGGCGCGTCCGGGGCGAGCCGGGTGGCGACGCCCTCGACGTCCTCGTCGAGCAGCACGTCCCCGACCACGACCAGCGGCCGCGGCGCCGTCACGACGCCCTCCCGGCGATCGTGGCCCGCTCCCGGACGGCGCTCCCGGTGCCGAGGGCCGCGTCGAAGGCCTCGCAGAGCAGGTGTACGGCGACCAGGTGGGCCTCCTGCACGGTGGCCGTGGTGTCGGCGTCGACGCACAGCGCCTCGTGCGCGGCCTCGGCGAGCGGGTTCGGGCCGGGCCCGGTCAGCGCCCACACCCGCAGCCCCGCCCGGCGGCCCGCGACGGCCGCGCCGATCAGGTTGGCGCTGCGGCCGGAAGTGGACAGCAGCATCAGCACGTCCCCGGGCCGGCCGTGGGCGGCGACCTGCCGGGCGTACACCTGGTCGAAGCCGTAGTCGTTGCCGATGGCGGTGAGGCTGGAGGTCTCCGCGTGCAGGGAGATCGCCGAGAACGCGGGCCGCTCCTGGCGGTAGCGGCCGACCAGTTCGGCGGTCAGGTGCTGGGCCTGGGCGGCGCTGCCGCCGTTGCCCGCGGCGAGCAGCCGGCCGCCGGGCGGGAGGACGGCGGCCAGCCGGCCGCCCCAGTCCGTGATCCGGCCGAGGCCGTCGGTGCGCAGTCGGACGAGTGTCTGCTCCAGGGACCGGCAGTGCAGTCGGGCGGCGGCGAGTGCAGGGGATTCGCTCATGCTGGTCGGGCGTGACCGCGTCGCGGGGACGGCGGCGGGGCCCGCACCTCCTTCGGACGTCGGGGGTCGCGGCGGGGACGGGGGGACGGTCGGTGCTCCCTCGGACGCTGCCTGGGGGGACGGTCGGTGCTCCCTCGGACGCTGCCTCAGACCACCCCCGTCACGGCCGCCGGGGCGGCGTCCAGGACGGCGCAGTACGCCGCCTCCGTCTCGGCGGCGACCCGGTCCCAGGTGTAGCGGCGCAGCACCCGGCGGCGGCCGGCGGCGCCGCAGGCCAGGCGGGTCTCCGGGCGGGCGAGGAGATCGGCGACCGCCCGGGCCAGGGCCCGCGGGTCGCGCGGCGGCACCAGGCGGCCGGTGCCCGGGTCGGCGACGGTGTCCAGCTGGCCGCCGACCGCGCTGGCCACGACCGGGACGCCGCAGGCCATGGCCTCCAGCGGCACGATGCCGAACGGCTCGTAGTCCGCCGGGCACAGCACCACGTCACAGCCGCGCAGCAGCGGCGGCACCTGCCGGCTGGGCACTCCGCCGGTGAACCGGACCCGGTCGGCGACCCCGGCGCGCCGCGCGATCTCGCGCAGCCGGCGCACCTCGGGGTCCTCGTCCAGCCGGTCCGCCGGGGGCCCGCCGGCCACGACCAGTTCGGTGTCGGGCAGCAGGCTGAGCGCGGCGATGGACACCGCGGCGCCCTTGCGCGGGACCAGGCGGCCCAGCTGGAGCAGCCGGTAGGGCTGGGGGCCGCGCGGGGCGGCCGGGCCCTGCGGGGTGAACAGCTCGGTGTCGACCCCGCACGGCACGACGCTCACCTTGCCGGCGGGCACGCCCATCCGGGCCAGTTCGACGACCTCGTCGCGGCAGGTGGCGATGACCCGGTCGCAGCCGAGGCCCACCTCGGTCTCCAGCGTGACGCGCTGCGGCGGGCTGGTGTCGGCGAGCCGCTGGTGGCGGCGCTTGACCGTGCCGAGCGCGTGATACGTGTGCAGCAGCGGCAGGTCCAGGGCGCGCACCGCGTGCAGCGAGGCCAGGCCCGACATCCAGAAGTGCGAGTGCACCACGTCAGGGGAGCGGGCCCGCCACACCCGGGTCAGGTAGTGGCCGAACTCGTCCATGTGCGGGAGCAGTTCGTCCTTGGGCAGCGGCTCGGGGGGTCCGGCGGGCACGTGGTGCACCTCGACCCGGTCGCGCAGCGCCACCCGTTCGGGCAGCTCCCGGCTGTCCCGGCGGGTGAAGACGGTCACCCGGTGCCCGCGGTCGGCGAGCGCGCTCGCGAGCGCCGCGACGTGCACGTTCTGCCCGCCCGCGTCCACCCCGCCGAGCGCGGCGAGCGGACTGGCGTGCTCGGAGACCAGCGCGATGTCGAGGGAGCCGGGGCCGCCGGCGTCCGGTGCGGCGGTCAGGGAACCGACCGATGCGGTCATGAGCACACCTCCGTGATCAGGCGCTCCCAGTCGTTGAGGAAGCGCTTGAGCCCGTACCGTGCGAGGGCCGCCTGGCGGGCCCGCGCCCCGTCCTCGGCCGCCGCCTGCGGATCCGCCAGGTAGCGGCGGGCGGCCTCGGCCAGCACCTCGGGCCGGGTGGACAGCACGCCCGCGCCGGGCGGGACGGCCTCCACGGCCTCCGTGGTGGCCAGCGCGACCACCGGCATGCCCAGGTGCATGGCCTCCAGCAGGGACAGGCCGAGCGAGGTCCAGCGCACCGGGTGCAGATACACCCGCCGTTCGGCCAGCGCCCCGTGCAGCTCGCCCTGCGGCAGGTCGGCGGACCGGCACCGCTCCTCGGGCAGCCCCAGCCGGCCGGCCAGGCCCTCGGTGCGCATGCCGAACACGTCCAGCGGCGCGGCCTCGGCGAGCGCGGGCAGCAGGTCCGTACCCGTGTACCGGCCGCGCCGTACGGGCTCGTTGACGACGACGGCCGCGCGGGCGAGCCGGCCGGTGTACCGGTGGCCCGGGTCGACGATGCCGTGCTCGACGACCTCCGTGCGGGTGCCGCCGTTGTCCCAGAACAGGCGGTTGAAGTGGGTGACGTGGACGAGCGTCAGGTCGTCGCGGTCGGCGAACGGGTGCCGGGTGTCCGGGACGTCGCCGTCCGGGGCGTTGTGCTCCAGGTAGACGGCGGGCACGTCGCGGCCGGGGCGGCGGCCGCCCAGCCAGCGTTCGGCCAGCTCCATCTCGTGCGGCCGCTGGAGGACGACCAGGTCGACCTCCGCCTCGCGCAGCTCGTCCGGGGTCAGCTCCCGCACCGAGGCCGGCCAGGGGAACGTGCGGGCGCGACCGCGGCCGTCCGGGCCGCGGTCGGGGAGCAGGGGGACGAGGTAGGTGTGCGGGCCCTGCACGAACGCGGTCGTCCAGGAGCCGTGCACATGCCACAGCAGGATGTTCACCAGGCCACTCCTCGCTCTTCTGCCCCTTTTGTCACAGTTGTCTCGTTTGCCGTCTTTCTTGTCTCCGTCAAGTTATTCATCCCGACCGGTCGGTCGGCCCCTCGGCCGTTTCCGCCACGGCCGCCGCTCAGCGCCGCGACCGCGGCCACCACCTCCGCGTCACCGACACCGTCCAGGCACGGATGGCCCGGCGTGGGACAGCGACGGGCCCGCGTCCCGGCGCAGGCGGCCCGCTGGTCGCCCAGCAGCACCGACGGCACGCCGTACGGCCGCCACCGCTCGGCCGGCACCACGGGCGCGAACAACGACACCACCGGAGTGCCGACCGCCGCGGCCAGATGCGCCGGACCGGTGTTCCCGGTCACCGCCACCCGGGCCCGCGCCAGCACCCCGGCCAGCTCCCGCAGATCGGTGGCCCCGCCCAGGTCCAGGGCGTGCCGCCCGGCCACCCGCGCGGTCAGCTCGCGCTCCCCGCGCCCGCCGGTGACCACCACCCGGTGGCCCGCCGCGGCCAGCGCCGCCGCGGCCCGCGCCGCCCGGCCGGGACTCCAGGCGCGGGCCGGCACGGCGGCACCCGGATGCAGCACGACATACGGCTCCGGGCCGGTCAGACGCGTGGTGTCCGGCGGCGTCCGCACCCGCAGCGTCCCGTCGTCGCCCGGCGGCAGCGCGAACCCGGCGGCCTCCGCGAGGTCCAGGGCCGCCCGCGCCTCGTGCCGGCGCGGACGCCGCCGGTGACGCAGATCGAGCAGCGCGCCCGGATAGTCCTCGCAGTCCGCCGCCGTCCAGCCCACGCCCGCCAGCTTCAGCAGCAGGGCCGCGGGCAGCGGGCTCTGGTGGTACGACACCAGGATCAGCGCCCGGTCGAACCGCCGCTCCGCCAGCGTCTCCAGCAGCCCCCGCGTCTCCTCCCACGACACCGGGGCGGGCTCCAGACCCACCCACGGGGCGTCGTGCACCAGCACCTCGTCCACGCCCGGCAGCATCCGCCCCGCCTGCTCGCCCTGCGGCCCGCACAGCAGCGCCGTGTACGCCGACCCGGCGGCCACGGCCCGTACCGCGGGCCCCGCGAGCAGCACGTCTCCGGCGCTGTCGAGACGGACGACGAGGGTCCGGTAGGCCGCGCTCATGAGGGGGCCGCCGTTCGGACGGTGCCGGGGGAGGCGGGGGGAAGGGCGGTGGGGTGGGGGGTGAAGGTCATGGTGGGCGGTGGGGTGGTGGCGTGCGGGGTTGTGGCCTGCGGGGTGGTGGGGGTCTGCGGGGTGCACGTGATCTGCGGAGTGCAGGGGGCCGGGGCGAGTGCGGCTTGCGGAGTGCCGGGGCCATCCTGGGCGAGTGCGGCCCGCGGGGCCCGGGTGGCATCGGGGGCGCCGGTGGACGGCGGGGCGCCGTCGCCGGACGCCGAGCCGGGGGCACCCTGGGGCGCCTCGCCGGCAACCGGCAGCGCCCCGCCCTCCGCCCTCGCCACGTCCGGCGGACTCGCGGACCCGGCGGGGCCCGGCCGCCCCGCGCCCAGGGCCAGCCGTACCGCCGACAGCAGATCCGGTGCGGTCCGATCGGCGGCGGCCGTCTCCTCCGGGCGGGTCGCCGGGGTCGGCACGAGGATGCCGCGCGCCCCGGCCGCGCGCGCCGCGCCCAGGTCGGCGGCGATGTCACCGATGACCACGGCGCGCGCCGGGTCCGCGCCGAGGCGCGCGCAGGCCGCCAGGACCAGCCCCGGCGCGGGCTTGCGGCAGCCGCAGCCGTCCTCCGGGCCGTGCGGGCACACCGCCCACACCCCGAACGGGCCCAGCACCTCCTCCACCCGCCGCTGCACGGCCTCCACCTGCGCCCGCGTCAGCAGCCCGCGCGCCACCCCCGACTGATTGCTCACCACTCCCACCGCGACGCCCCGCGCCCGCACGGCGTCGACCGCCGCACGGGCCGTCGGCATCGGCACGACCCGCGCGGGATCGCCGTTGTAGGGCACGTCGACGACGAGCGTCCCGTCCCGGTCGAAGAGAACGGCGGAGGGGAGGCCGCCGCCGAGGCCGACGGCGGGAACGGAGGCCTCGCGCCCGCGGGCCGGCCTCTCCTCGCGGCCGCGGGCCGGCCTCTCCTCGCGGCCGCGGGCCCGCGCACGGACGAGGGCACCTCCGTGCCCGTCGCCGGCGCGCTCGCCGGAGCCCGTGTAGATCCAGGGACGTGTGCTCATGAGCCCACCTGTTCCGGTGCGGGCTCCCGCCGCCCCCGCGGAGGTCCCGCCGTCCCCGACGGGACGAACGGGGCGGTTCCCCGGTGCGCGACCCGGCCCCGGAGCCAGTGCCACACGGCGGCCGGCGGGATGGCGAGGCTGGTCAGGGCCATGGTGACGACCTCGTCGCGGGTCCGGGGGCCCGGGCGGATGCGGGCCAGCGCGAACTCGGCCGTCCCCGCGAGCCACAGCGCCCCGCAGAGCGCGGCGCCCCGCGGCCGGCGCAGGGCCGCGCAGGACAGGGCGGCCCCCGCGGCCGCGGTCACCGCCGCATGGACGGGCAGGCGGCCCCGCGGCGCGTCCGCCCGGCGCCACCAGCCGCGGCCGTGCAGCCGGGTCATCAGGACGTCGTCCGCGTTGCCCGCCTGGAGCCGCACCGACACCCAGCGGTCGGCGGGCCGCACCGGATGGGTCGTGGTCCTGGACCCCTCGGCGACCGACCACCCGGCGGCCGTCACCCGCAGCGCCAGGTCCGCGTCCTCCCGGAACGCCCGCCGGAACCGCTCGTCGAAACCGCCGGCGGCCTCCAGCGCCGTCCGCCGGTACGCCATGTCGGCGGTGATCCAGCGGGCGGTGGCGAGCCCGGCGGTGTTGCGCTCCCAGTCGGTGGGGCGCCGTTCCCGCGGCAGCGGCACCTCGATGCGCGCGGTCACCGCGGCGGTCCGCTCCGACGCCGCGGCCAGGTCCCGGGCGAGGTCGGCGGCCCAGGTCGGGCCGGGCACCACGTCGTCGTCCAGGAAGACGATCCACGGCACCGCACCGGCCGCCCGCCAGCCGGTGTTGCGCGCCGCGGCGGGCCCGCGGGCGCCGCCCGGGACGACCGTCGTGCGGGGCCGCAGCGACTCGGGCACCTCGGTGAGCGGTGACGCCCCGCCCTTCGCGCCGGGCCGGTCGTCGACCAGGACGACCCGCCGCGGCGGCGGCCCCTCGGCGACGGCCAGGGCGCGCAGACAGGCGCCCAGGCTGGGCCGGCCCAGGGTGGGGATCACCACGGCGTACGCGGGCTCGTCCATCACGCCCTCCCGTCGCCGCCGGCGCGGAAGAAGTCGCCGCGCCGGATCGCGTACGGGCCGATGGCGAGCAGGTCGACCGGTGAGGAGCCGAAGCACTCGAGCGCGTCGCGCGGGTCGTCCACCATGGGCCGGCCCGCCGTGTTGAGGCTGGTGTTGACCACGACGGGCAGCCCGGTCAGCCGTTCGAACTCGCTCAGCATCCGCGCGACCAGGGGCTCGCGCGCCGGGTCGACGGTCTGGATGCGGGCCGTGCCGTCCACGTGGACGACCGCGGGGATACGGTCCTTCCACTCCTCGGCCACGTCGTGCACGAACAGCATGTACGGGCTGGGCAGCGGCCCGTCGAAGATCTCGGCGGCACGGTCGGCGAGCACCATCGGCGCGACCGGCCGGAACTGCTCGCGGCCCTTGACGTCGTTGAGGCGTTCGAGGTTGCCCGCGTGCCCCGGGTGGGCCAGCAGCGAGCGGTGGCCGAGCGCCCGCGGGCCGTACTCGGAACGCCCCTGGAACCAGGCGACGATCCCGTTGTCGGCGAGCGTGCGCGCCACCGTCCGCGCGATGTCCGGCGGCCGCTCGAACGGTACGGCGGCCGTCTTCAGCCACGCGCCCAGCTCCGCGTCCGTCCAGTCCCGGCCCAGGTCGGCGCCGGTCATCGGCTCCGGGGTGTCACCCTCCCCGGCGGCCAGCAGCAGCGCGCCGCCCAGCGCGGTGCCCGCGTCACCGGCCGCGGGCTGCACCCACACCCGGGAGAACGGGCCCTCGCGGGCGATCCGCGAGTTGGCGACGCAGTTCAGGGCGACGCCGCCGGCGAGCGTGAGCACGCTGTGCCCGGTCCGGCCGTGCAGCCAGCGCACCAGGTCCAGCAGGGTCTCCTCCAGCACCGCCTGGGCACTCGCCGCCAGGTCCGCGTGCGCCTGCGTCCACGGCTCCTCGGCGCCGCGCGGCGGGCAGAACTCGTGCCACGGCACCCCGGTGGCCCGGAAACCGCCGTCACCGGTCGGATGGACCCAGCGGCGCAGCTCGGACAGCATGCGCGGGGTGCCGTGCGAGGCGAGGGCCATCACCTTGAACTCGTCGGAGGAGCGCAGGAACCCCAGATGCGCGGTCAGCTCCTCGTACACCAGACCGAGCGAGTGCGGCAGGTCCTGGGCGTACAGCGGCTCCAGCTTGTCCCCGACCCGGCGCGCGGCCAGGTGCGAGGCGCGCTCGCCGCGGCCGTCGAGGACCAGCACCGAGGAGTCCTCGGCGCCGTCCGCGCAGAACGCGCCGGACGCGGCGTGCGCCATGTGGTGCGGCACGAAGCGCACGATGTCCGGGTCGAGGCCCGGCAGCACCTCCTTGAGGAAGTTCGGCGCCTCGCGGGCGTACGTCTGCCGCAGGTGGTCCCAGGGGTCGTCCAGGCCCATCGCGTCGGCGGGGCGGGCCAGCGAGGGATCGTAGGAGTACGCGACCGCGTCCAGGTCCTGAGGGCGCAGACCGGCCCGCCGCAGACACCACGCGGCGGCCTTCTCCGGCAGCTCCCAGGCGGAGAACGGCAGCGGCCGCTTGCCGTGCTTGCGGCGGGAGAACCGCTCCTCCTCGGCCGCGGCGACGGTACGGCCGTCGATCACCAGAGCGGCGGCGGGGTCGTGGAAAAGGGCGTTGATTCCGAGGATGCGCATGGATGGCCAGGCCTTTCGGCGAAGGGGCGGTCGGCTTGTGACGGCGGGGTCAGCGGTGCGCGCCCGAGCGGAACCAGTCGATCGTGCGGCGCAGCCCCTCCTCGGCGTCCACCTCCGGTTCCCAGCCGAGCTTGTCGCGGGCCAGGGTGATGTCCGGGCAGCGCACGGTGGGATCGTCGGTGGGCCGTTCGATGAAGCGGATCTCGGAGTCCGACCCGGTCAGCTCGATCACCAGCCGGGCCAGGCCGAGCATGGTGATCTCGGCCGGGTTGCCGATGTTCACCGGGCCGCGCATGCCGTGCGCCGCGGCGGCGAGGATGCCGCGCACGGTGTCGTCGACGTAGCACAGGGAGCGGGTCTGGCGGCCGTCGCCGGTCACCGTCAGGGGTTCGCCGTCCAGCGCCTGGCGCACGAACGTCGGCACCGCCCGGCCGTCGTGGCCGCGCATCCGGGGGCCGTAGGTGTTGAACAGCCGCACGATGCAGGTGTCGGTGCCCTCGCTGTCCGCGTGCGCGGTGGTCAGCGCCTCGGCGAAGCGCTTGGCCTCGTCGTAGACGCTGCGCGGGCCGACCGGGTTCACATGGCCCCAGTACCGCTCGTCCTGCGGGTTCTGCTGCGGGTCGCCGTAGACCTCGGACGTCGAGGCGAGCACGAACCGGGCGCGGGAGCGGTGCGCCAGCTCCAGGGCGTGCCGGGTGCCCAGGCTGCCGGCCTCCATCGTGTGCAGGGGCAGGCGCAGATAGTCGGCCGGGGAGGCGGGCGAGGCGAAGTGGAGCACCAGGTCCGGCGGCCGGTCCACGGGGATGCCCTCGGCGACGTCCGCCTGCACCAGGGTGAAGCCGGGGCGGTCGAGCAGCGGCGTGACGTTCTCCGGCCGGCCGGTGCTGAAGTCGTCCACGCAGGTGACGGCGGCGCCCGACGCCATCAGGGCTTCACACAGGTGCGAGCCGACGAACCCGGCGCCGCCGGTGACCACGGCGTGCTGCCAGGTCCGGGAAGAAGTCCCGGAAGAAGTCCCGGAAGAAAGGGTGCTCATTCAGCCTCCTCCGTTGGGGCGACGGCGAACCGGTGCTCCGGTGCCGAACGCGGCGGGCCCGCGTCCGGCTGGTGGCCGTCCGACCGCCGTCCGCCGGGTGGCGGGCGGTCCGTCGGCACCGCCAGGACACCCGAACAGCGTCCGTCGTCCGGGCGGCGGGGGCTCGGTGATGTACTGCAACGGGGTGAGGCACGGAGCGTGACGGCGCCGTGCGCCCACCGGCCGACGCGACCGGCGCCGCCGCTTTTCCCAGTCCCTGCCTTGCGCGGCGGGGCCGCCGGAGGAGGCGCGGAGGGAGGGCCGGACCGGTTCGAGAGCCCGAGCCCCCGAGGTGGCCGTCTCGATGACGGTGCCCCGGCGACCCGGCAGCCGCCCGGCGTGGGCGGCCTGCGGGGCGGCGGAAGGGCGCCGTGATCCCGATGGTGGGCCGCCGGGAGGCGTGGAAGGATGGGCGCGGGAGTCGGCCGCCGCGCCGGCGTCCGGGCCGGTCCGGGCAGCAGCGGACGCGGTCCCGGCCACGGCCCCCGGCGGTGACGGGCTCCGCCGCGACACCCCTCGCGGCTCCCGTGCGTACGACACCGGTGGCGTACCGGCCGTCCGCCGCCTGACCCGCCCGGACACCGCGCCCGCCGCCGGACCCGCCCGGACACCGTCCGCCGTCGGACCCCGCCCGGACACCGTCCGCCGAAACTGCCCCGGCAGGGGGTTTCTCCCGATGTGTGACAGCAACTCGGGCCCGAACCCGCGGCAGCGACCCGCCACGGAACAGGAGTGCCGGATGACCACCACCGCTCAGCCTCCCCGGCTCACCGAAGTCAGCCCGCGCATCGGACTGCTCGGTTCGTACGGAGGCTTCAACCTCGGCGACGAGGCCATCCTCAGCTGCGTCCTCAGCTGCCTGCGCAGCCACCGCCCAGGCGCGCGGCTCATCGCCCTCAGCCGCAACGCCGAGCACACGCGCGCCCACCACCCCACCCTGGACGAGGTGGTCGACTGGGAGGGCGTCCCGCAGCGGCAGGTGCTCGACGTCGTCTCCCGCCTCGACCTGCTGGTCGTCGGCGGCGGCGGCATCCTCTACGACGGCGAGGCCCGCCGCTACCTCCGGGTGGTCGGAGCGGCCCAGGCGCGCGGCGTGCGCACCTTCGCCTACGCCATCGGCGCGGGCCCGCTGCGCGAGGCGGAGGACCGCGAAGCGGTGCGCTCGGTGCTGGGCGCCATGGACGAGGTGGTCGTCCGCGACGAGGAGTCGCACCTGGTCCTGGAGGAGGCCGGAGTCGACCGGGACATCATCGTCACCGCCGACCCCGCGCTGCTGCTGCCGCCCGAGCCCTTCACCGACCAGATGATGCGCCAGGAGGGCATCCCCGCCGACGCCAGCCGGCTGGTCGGCATGTCGGTGCGGGAACCCGGCCGGGCCGCCGAGAAGCTCGACGAGGGCGACTACCACGCGCTCCTCGCCGACGTGGCCGACTTCCTCGTGCGCCGCCTCGACGCCCACGTCGTCTTCGTCCCGATGGAACGCCAGGACGTGCACCACGCCCACGGCGTGCTCTCCCGGATGACCGCCCCGGACCGCGGCCGCATCCTGCACAGCGTCTACAGTCCCGGCCAGGTCCTCGGCTTCATGAGCCATCTCGACCTCGTCGTCGGGATGCGCCTGCATTTCCTGATCTTCGCCGCGCTCTCCGGGCTGCCCGTGCTGCCGCTGCCGTACTCCGGCAAGGTGTTCGACTTCGCCCGCCGCCTCGGCGCCCCCGCCCTCGTCGGCGTCGCCCGTGAGCAGGCCGGGCTGCTGCTGGCCGAGGTGGACCGGCTCTGGGACGAGTTCCCGCAGCGGCGCGGCGACTTCGAGGGGCGCGTGCGTCAGCTGCGGGCCCGCGCCCGTGAGACGTGTACGCGCCTCGGCGCGGTGCTCGACTCGCTCGACGTGGCCGCCCCGGACCCCGAACCGGGCCTGCAGTTGCTCAGGCCGGGTACCGGAACCTGACGTCCGCACCGCAACCTGACGTCCACACCGGGACCCGACGTCCGCCGCCGCACCCGCCGCGCGCCGACGGCCGGACGCCGGGCCGCCGGCGCAGCGGATCCACCTGCCGACGGGAAGAAGCGATGCCGATCCTGGAACCACCCGCACAGTCCCGGACCATCACCCTGCCGCCGCGCCCCGCCCGCGACGGCGGTCGCACGGACGTCCTGGTCGTGGGCGGGGGACCGGCCGGCACCGCGGCGGCCTGCGCGGCGGCCGAGGCCGGCGCGGAGGTCGTCCTCGTGGAGCGCTACGGCTTCCTCGGCGGCAACGCCACCGCCGCCCTCGTCATGCCGCTGATGTCCTTCCACAACGAGCGCAAGCAGGCGGTGTTCGCCGAGCCCGGCGAGGACGGCGTGCCGCTGCTGCCGCCCGACCACGGTGAGGGCGAGGCGGTGGTCGCTGGGTTCCTGTGGCAGCTCCTGGACCGGCTGAACACGCGCGGCGGCTGCGTCCCGCCGTCCCTGAAGACCGGCTACACCGTGCCGTTCGACCCCGAGATCTACAAGCTCACCCTCCTCGACCTGCTCGACGAGGCCGGAGTACGGCTGCTGCTGCACTCCTTCGCCTCCACCGCGCTGCCGCTCGACAACGGCTGGCGGGTGGTCTTCGAGACCAAGTCGGGGCCGGTGGTGATCGACGCGGACGTCGTCGTCGACGGCACCGGCGACGGCGACGTGGCCACCGCCTGCGGGGCGTCCTTCGAGATCGGCCGCCCCAAGGACGGACTGGTGCAGCCGATGACGCTGATGTTCCGGATCGTCGACTTCCTGCGGCCCCGGTTCGCCGAGTACGTCCGCGAACACCCCGACCAGTGGAAGGGCGTCCACGGCCTGTGGGACCTCGTCGAGCAGGCCACCGAGGCGGGCGAACTCACCCTGCCCCGCGAGGACATCCTCTTCTTCGGCACCCCGCACCCCGGCGAGGTGAGCGTCAACAGCACCCGCGTCACGGGCGCGCTGGGCATCGACGTGTGGGACCTGACCCGCGCCGAGTACACCGCCCGCCGCCAACTGGAGCAGATCGATCGGTTCCTGCGGCAGCACGTGCCCGGCTTCGAGACGTCGTACGTCGTGCAGAGCGGCACCCAGATCGGCGTCCGCGAGACCCGGCGCATCGCCGGCGACTACCACCTGACCGGCCACGACATCATGGAGGCCCGCTCCTTCCCCGACGTCATCGCGCACGGCGCGTACCCCGTGGACATCCACAACCCCAAGGGCTCCGGCACCATCCTCATGCGCGTCCCGCAGGGCCGGTTCTACGACATCCCGCTGCGCTGTCTGCTGCCGCGCGACACCGAGCGCGTCCTGGTCGCCGGCCGCTGCATCTCCGGCTCCCACGTGGCGCACTCCTCCTACCGCGTCATGCCCATCTCCATGGCCACCGGTCAGGCCGCCGGTGTCTGCGCCGCGCTGGCCGTCCGCTCCGGCCGCACCCCGCGCGAGGTGCCCGCGGAACTCGTCCAGGAGGAACTGCTGCGCCAGGGCGCACGGCTGCGCCTGGGCAGCGGCACGGAGAGCAGGCCGACGGCCCCCCAGCCGCGCTGAGGACCCGACTGCGTGCCGAGAACCCGCCTGCCGCGCGGTTGGGCAAAGCCGGTGCGGCGGGGCGTCACTGCGTGTCACTCGGCCTCACTCGTCGTTGTCCCGCCACCGCACCCCCGCCGGCGCCGTGTCGAACCGGGTCGCCGCGGCGGTGTTGCCCGAGAAGTCGTTGCCGCGCACGCGCCCGCCGGTCATCCGGCCGCCGGCCGTGATCCACAGGCCGTACGCCTGCGACGGGGGCAGCCGGTCGTCCCAGACGCGGTTGCCGTCCAGCTGGACGTCGGTCACCGGCGCGTCGACGGTGATCCCGGCGCTGTCCCCGGGACCGTCCGGGAGCCGGTACGCCGCGCCGGGCGCCGGTGTGCCGTCCCGCCAGGCGGTCGGCACGCCCGGCCGCCACGGCGCCAGGCCCAGCCGGGTGGCGGTGTTGTACATCACCAGCGCGCTCTGACCGTCCACCGTCACCCGCTTGCCCCGGTGGCCGTCCGGCGGCCAGTCGGCGCTCTCGTCGACCAGCGTGAGCGGCGTACAGCGCACGCCGTCGCCGCCCCCGGAGGCTCCCGGCGCGACCCGCCGCCCGTTGTCGCGGACGCGGTTGCCGAGCAGGGCCGGGCCGCGCAGCCCGGCGTCGACCCGGACGCCGTCCAGGGCGTTGTCGCGGATGTCGTTGGACTCCAGGACGACGTCCGAGGCGGGCCCCTGGTCACCGCCCTCCAGGTTGTGGTCCCAGAAGCCGAAACGGCCGTTGCTGCTGATGCGGTTGCCGCGGAAGGCGTACGGGCCGGGGCTGTTGCCGAAGCCGATGCCGTCGCGCACGTTGCCGTCGATGACACAGCCGGTGACGATGCCGCCGCGCCCGCCGACGCTCGTGGTGCCCTGCGAGGACACGTCGAACCCGGCCTCGTGGTTCGCGATCATCGTCGAGGCGGTGACGATCAGCCCGTCGGCGCCCCAGTCGGAGATGCCGAACCGGTTGTCCTCGCAGTGGCAGGAGGTGATACGGATCCCGCGCGGCGGCTCCCAGTCCTCCTGCTGCAGCTCCAGGAAGATGCCGTTGGTGCCGTTGCCGACGGCCGTGCAGTCGCTGACGGTCAGCCGCTCGACCGGGCCCCAGCCGCCGACGCCGATCCCGAGGCCCGCGCCGCCCATCTGCTCGCCCGGGTCCTGCCGCCCGCACCGCTGCGCCAGCACGCCCTCCACCACCGTGTCCTGGAGGAAGTCGCAGCCGAAACCGGTCGCGGCGGTGTCATGGATGTACAGATCGCTGAACCGGCCGCGCAGCACGTACTGCAGCCCCAGTCCCTTGGCCAGCACGTTGTACTCGTCCGTCGACACCCCGGACCCGTCGATCGCGAAGTGCGCGAAGGTGACGTCCGCGATACAGCGGTCCCGGCCGGCGCCGTGCTGCGCGGTGGTGAACCAGGCCAGCGGCACCGGAGTGTGCGGAGCGCCCGGGTTGGCCAGGGCGAAACAGGTGGCGCCCCGGCCGGCCCCGATCAGCGACACCCCGCTGCGCCACAGCGTCGGCCGGTCCCGCATCACGTACCGGCCCGCCGGGACCCGGATGGTCCGGGGGCGGCCGTCCGCGGCACAGGCGGCGCCCACCGTGTCCACCAGCCGCTGGAACGCCGGCTGGTCGTTGGTGATCCCGTCACCGGTCAGCCCGTGCTCCCGGGCGTCGACCGTCAGCGGCACCGAAACCGACATGGACATACGCACGCTCCTGCCTCGACGCGTTCGTGCTCGTGACGTCCGCCCCCTGACGTCAGCCCTCCACGGCCTGCTGCGTCCCGGTCCAGGCGTACTGGAGCCAGTCCGCCACCGTCACCGCGCTCAGCCCCGCGCACACCAGCCGGGCCGGCCGCGGCGCCCACGCGTAGTAACCGGTCAGCCCGGCGGCGGCCCAGGTGGCCACGCAGAACGGGCAGGAGACGAGATCGCCGAGCGCCCGCCGGGCCGGGCCGCCGCGCGGCTCGTCCATGACCTCGCCCGCATGGCCCTCCTCCACGCGGCGGGTGAACGGCGCCCGCAGGAAGCCGGTCACCTTGCCCTTGGTCAGCACCCGCGCCACCTTGAACGTCGCGGTCCCCAGCAGCAGCACGTCCCACGGCGGCACCCGTTCCGGCACCCGCCGGCCCGTCCGCCGGAACACCGTCGCGTACGCCGCCACCCCCAGCGCGAACCCGCTCGCAATCCCGGCGTAACCCGCCAGGGGCACACCGCCCTCGTCGTCGTAGCGCCGATCCTCCACCTGACCGCACCTTCCCTCGGGCCTCACGGACCCGCCCCGAGTGCCCGGTCCCGGCCACGACCACACGCGGGAAGGCGGGGGAGCGACGCACCCGTCTTGGCGCCGGCCCGGTCCCGCCCGGGCGTCGCGGTCGACGGGCCGCGCGAACGTGACGGTCAGCGTGCCGTCCGGTAGCGGCGCCCGGCGGTGGCGGTCGGCGGTGACGTCCGGCGGTGGCGTCCGGCGGTGGCGGTCAGCGGTGACGTCCGGCCGTGGCGGTCGGTCCAGGCCGTGGCGGGTCGGCCCCAGGCTGGCTTGTCGTCGCCGGTCTTGAGGTTGTCCGGGACGGGTTTCCCGGTCCGCGGATCGATCCACGGCCCGAGGAAGCCGTAGTCGATCTGAGCCTCCGAACCGGGCTGGCTCACCCGCCGGCGCATGCCCCGCCCACTGATCCCCCTCAACTTCGCTGTCCGGGCCGCCATCACCCTGTGGCGTACACGACGGATGCCCACTGCGGGGGATGTCGTCGGCGTGGCGGCGGATCTCCATCTTTCCGTAGTAGAAGTCCGCGGCCCCCGGCTCGTGCTTTCCGTCTTCGAAGGCCTTGCGCAGTGCCCGGTACACCGGAGCCCGCCGAAGAGGCCGACCAGCGCGGGGGCGGTGGGGAGTTGCAGCGGCCCGGTCCGTCCGGCGCCGAGGACCGCCACGTTCCAGCCCCGCACTGCTCCCGGCTGGTTCTGGAGCTCGGAACACCCCCGCGTCCGCGGGGGTGATCCGTAGTCGTAAGCGAGGCTGTTCTCCGTGTGTTGTTCCTCGGCCAGGACGCGGCGCTCCTCGCCCGTGGTTCTGATGGCCGATGGGCAGCCCGGATGGCGAGGAGAACGTTCGTCGTGGTCGACATCATCGAGATTTACGTCCACTGGTACGCGGGCCGCTCGAAGAGCGGGCTGGCTGCGTCGCTAGGGGGTGGATCGCAAGACGGTCAGGAAGTACCTGGCGCCGGCGGAAGCATCCGGGATCAGCCCGGGCGGCCCGCCGATGAGCGAGTCCGACTGGTCGAACCTGATCAAGGAGTGGTTCCCGGGGCTCATCGACAGAAGGCTGAGGCAGGTGACCTGTCCGAACATCGACCAGCACCGCGACTACATCAAGAGCCTGCTCGGGACGGTGACCGTCTCGACGATTCACCAGCGCCTGCGTGACGAACACAAACTGCAGGTGCCGATCTCCTCGTTCCGTCGATGGATGCACACGACGCATCCGCACGAGGTGGCGAAGTCGCACGTCACAGTGTTGCGTGACGACATCGAGCCCGGTTCGGAGGCTCAGATTGACTACGGCTTCCTCGGGCCGTGTATCGATCCGCGGACCGGGAAGCGCCACCGGGTCTGGGCGTTCGTGATGGTGCTGCCGTGCTCGCGGCACAAGTTTGTCCGGCCGGTGCTGCACCTGGACCAGCACGCGTGGACGGAAGCGCACGTCGCGGCCTTCCGCTACTTCGGCGGCGTCCTGCGCCGGCTCGTCCCGGACAACCTCAAGACCGGCGTCGACCCGAAGATCAACAAGGCGTATGCCGAACTTGCAACGCACTACGGAGTGTTAGTCGACCGGGCGGCCTGCTCCTCACTAGCCGTGCATCATCGCGGCCACCAGGCGTGCCAGGGCAGGCCGTGGGTCCGGCGTGCTGGGCCAGCCGGTCATCAGGAGGTGGTGGGCAGTGCCGACTATGGCGAGGGCGACCGTGTCCGGGTCGATCGTCTCAGCCACCCGGCCAAGCCCCTGCTCGGCCTTGAGGTAGCCGGTGATGGCCTCCCGAATCGCGATGAAGCCGGGCGCCCCGCCTTCGAGAGCCTCGCGGATACGCACCGCGGCGGCAGGGCGGGTCATGGCCAGGCCCGAGATGGCGGGACCGCCGGAGTCGAACAGCGCGAAGGCGACGGCTTCAAGGTTTTGCGCCACCGCGCCCTGCCCGACGAGCCCCGACAGTGACTGTGCCTTCGCCGCCGTCCGCGCGAACCGGTCGAGACAGAGCTCGGCCACGAACTCGTCGAGCCCTGCGAAGTGCGTATGCAACAGCCCTTTGGCGCAGCCCGCTTCGGTCGTGACGGACCGGCTGGTGAGCGCGCCGGGGCCACCTCTTTCCACGACGCGCTCGGCGGCCGTGAACAGCCGTTCGCGTACGTCCGGCGTCGCCACTCCGCGCGGTGACATGGGCCAACCCCTTCCGTTCTGACTCCGCCGCCCTCAAAGAGCACAACTGTTTGAACAGTAGCGATAAGCGCCAGTTCGGGTGCGTGCCCTTACTGTTTTCACGCCCTGAGTGGGAAGGAGCGGGGCGCGCCGCACGTGCACGTCCAGGCATACGGCTCGGGGCGGGTGACGTCGCGGGTCGCGGTGCCCTGGAGGGGAAGCCATCGTGGCTCCCATGGAAGGTGCCGACCCACAACTCGGTCTCCGCCAACTGCGGCTTCCTCAGGTTCCCTCGGTGCTCGGTTGTGGTGCTGGACGAGGTGGGATGCGGTGTCAGCGCTGGAGCGGGTGGACGTTGTCGGGTTCGTCGTCCAGGTCGTCGTGCTCGGGCGTGGACTGCGGCGGAAAGTGGAACGCGGGGTAGACGTTGAACTGCGGCGCAGCGGGGGCGGGTTGTTGATGACCAGGCGCAGGCTCAGGCCGCGCAGGGCGACGATGCCGGCCGGCGCCCACAGAGGGCATTGCTGGCCCGGGACCCCGCCGCACACGCCGCCCTAGACCATCCGGGGGGCGTCGCCGCGCTGGTGAACACGCTGCGGGAGGCCGGGGCGCACGAGCAGTTCACCTAGCGGCGTGAGCTGCTGCTTCGCTGTCCCCATGGATAAAGAGACTGACTCCGGCGACCGGCGCGTCCTCGGCCTCGTTGACCGGGGTGCTGATGGAGAAGCCTGAGCCCTCCTGATCGCCCCACCCATTCGGTGAGTATTCGATGCCCGGCAGCACCTCTGCAAGGACAGCGCGAACACTTCGGCCCGCCCCCGGACTCGGCGGCTCTCAGTCCTCGTCCACCTCGTCGACCGCCGCAACCTCGGGCGAAAGCGCATGATGAATACATCCCGGCTCACCCGCTCAACCTACGCGCCGGCACTGACGCCCAGCCCGCCTCCGAACCAGCCTTCAGGTTGGACGGCAAACTCATGCCCACGGGCACCTCAAGCCGGCACCGAAGCCGGTACCGGCCCGACGCGATGCGCGGCAGAGGTATGCGTCCGAAGGCGTGCTGCCGCTCGCCGGCCGGGGCAGGCGGAGATCCGGTCCCTGGAGGCAGCCCGCCTGCGCGTGCCGTCCCCGCCACTGCATTGACAGGCTTTGCCCATCTTCAGGTGGAAGGACTGGGCGCAGAGAAGTACTCGCAGGAGCCCGTACAGCCCGCGCGTAGGCGCACCCGCCCGAACGCGATCACACCACTGCGTAGCCAGGCGCCATTGCGGCCGAATGGCCGCTGCCCGGCCCACTCCTGTCAAGTCTTCCCCAAGGTGCGGGCAATTGCTACGCGTTCAGGCCTGGTTGTCAGTGCCCGGGAGCACAATGAGGGGAAGTAACCCCTCTGGAGCAACGGGACCCGGTGGCCGGGCCCGGCCGCATGTCGAAGGGTGAGGAGGCCTATGGCGAGGAAGGATTCTTGGATCAAGCCACTGCGCGGTGCCGCCGATGCTCGCGCGCGGGTGTTGTTCTTTCCGCACGCCGGAGGCGCCGCCTCGTTCTACGCTCCATTCGCGCAGCGGTTCCCCGAGGGGTACGACGTCGCGGCCGTTCAGTACCCGGGGCGGCAGGAGCGTTGGGGTGAACCGTTCGTGACGACGGTCGAAGGGCTCGCCGACCGGCTGGTGCCGTCCCTGCGGCGATGGGCGGCAAAGCCCGTGCCGCTCGTGCTTGTCGGCCACAGCATGGGAGCGTCCGTCGCCTTCGAGTCGATGCTCCGGCTCGGGCATGACCGGCTGACGGCCCACTGCCGCCTGGTCGTCTCCGGTCGTGCCGCCCCGTCGGTGACGCAAGAGGCCCAGACGTTCGACTCCGACCAGGACCTGCTCGACCACCTCGCACGCCTCGGCGGGACCGACGCGGCGATCCTGAGCAGCCCGGACCTGATGGACCTGGTGCTGCCCGCCGTACGCAATGACTACCGGGCAGTCACCTCGTATCGGCCGGCCCCCGACGCGGTGGTGGAGACGCCGGTCCTGTGCCTGACCGGGGACCGGGACCCCCAGGTGACGGCGGAGGAAGCCGGAGCCTGGAAGAGGCACACCACGGCCGGCTTCCGGCTGAAAATGCTCCCTGGCGGACACTTCTTCCTGTCGGACCACCCGGACACTGTCGTGCGCCTCGTCGCCGAGTGCGCTGAGTTCGGCGACCGATGACGGACGGTGCACCCGCAGCCCGCCGGGGCCCCACCGAACTGCTGCTCTTCCCTTGACGCGGCGCCCTCGCGCGTGGGCGACTGTGCGCGCCTTCGGCTCCCTGCGTGCGCCGGCTCCGCCTCGGCGCCGCGGCTGTGCCGAGGGACCGACAACCCGGTGGGCCCTGGGGGGAACCGCCGCCTTTCTGGCTGAAACTCGCGGGGTGGGTGGCTGTGTGATCGAGGCAGTGGTACGGGGGTGATGGGGGTTGTCCCCCCGGATGTCGAGGACGGCCGAAATCCTGCCAGCAGCACCAGGTTTGAGTGTGCAGCACCGGGATACACGCCCTTCTCAGTGGGACACCTGACGGCCATCTCCCGCGCGATTTCGGGGGGTTGCCATCTCGTGACTCGACGTGAAAACTGTGAGCGCAATCGGCCCGTATTGATCTGTCGAAGGCGCGTTTTCGGCATGTGAAGTGCGGAATCGTGGGTCACGGGAGTTCCTGCGCAGGGTTGCTGCGCGGGAGAAGTCGCCGGGGGGTTGTTGTGGTGTCTGCTTGGTGCCCGGGGCCTGTGCTGCCAGGCTGCGCAGGTGCGGGCCTGCCCGCCGCTCGGCGGGCGCCCGGAACGCTCGCATCCGCAGCCCGACTGTCCGGAAGCTGTTCTCAGGTGCGCTGACGCCAGGGCCGGCATGCCGTGAACCGCCGGACAGGGCCGGTCGCTCCCGGCCCGGCCCCGCCGGGGCCGCGCGGCGGCCACCTGGCGCGAAGCGAGGGCCGCCTCGTGGTGCCACGTCCGGTGGCCGCGGCCATGAAGCCCACTGTTGCCCGCGGCGACCCACGGCACCGTCGCATCGGGGCATCGTCGGTAACCCACCGTCGGGCCGGCGCGTTCTCACCCAAGGAGAAACGGTGACAAGCACACAACTGACCGGAGCCACATCGCCACTTGATGCCTTACCCGAGCGGTGGCGGTCCTTACGCGATGCGGGCCCCGTCACGTACGACGAGGACCGGCAGCAGTGGCATGTCGTGGACCATCAGGGCGTCTCGGCAATACTCGCGGACCCGGCGACGTACTCCTCCGACATGACGCCGATCGCCCCCACGCAGGAGGACTTCGAGGCCTTCCGGCAGGGCAACTTCGTCGGGATGGATCCTCCGGAACACCGCAAGCTGCGCACTCTGGTGAGCCAGGCCTTCACCCCGAGAGTGGTCCACGGACTCGCACCGCGCATCGAAGCGGTGTGCGCGCGCTTGCTCGACGGCGTCGCCGACCGCGACCGGTTCGACCTGGTGGACACCGTCGCCTACCCGCTGCCGATCATTGTGATAGCCGAACTCCTCGGTATTCCCGCCGAGGACCACAGGCTGTTCCAGGAGTGGGCCGGCATCCTCTTCGGCGGCGACCAGCTCGGCGACAGCCTCGACATGGCCGACCTGGAACGGGCGCTGGAGGCCATCGCCCCGACCGTGCGTGAGATGAACGGCTACGTGCTGGACCACATCCGGCACCGCCGCGCCCATCCCGGTGACGACCTCACCAGCAGGCTTCTCACCGCCGAGGTGGACGGTACACGACTGGCGGATCAGGAGATCGTCGGATTCGTCGCCCTGCTGCTGGTCGCCGGGCACATCACCACCACCGCGCTGCTCGGCAACGCCATGGTCACCTTCGACCGGCATCCCGGCACCCTCGCCGCACTACGGGAGAACCCCGACCGACTACCGGACGCCATCGAGGAAGTCCTGCGCTGGCTGCCGCCCTTCCCCGAACTGGGGCGGCGCACCACCCGGGCGGTGGTGCTCGGCGGCCACGACATCCCGGCAGACACTCTGCTGATGGCGCACCTGGGGGCCGCCAACCGCGACCCCTCCCGCTTCACCTCTCCGGACGCCTTCGACGTGGCCCGCAGTCCGAATCCCCATCTGACCTTTGGCCACGGCATCCACTTCTGCTTCGGCGCCCCCCTGGCCCGGCTGGAAGCGCGCATCGCGCTGCGCGCCCTGATGGAACGTTTCCCCACCATCGAGGTGCCTTCCTACGACGACGTCACGTACCAGAACCCGGCCGTCATCGTCGGCGTACGCCACCTGCCGATCGCCATCACCAGGCCGTAACCCGCGTCAACGCGCACGTCCCGCACCGCTCTCCCCACGGGCCGCCTGCGTCCCTCACCCCACCCGCTCTCACCAGGAGTCAGCTCCCCATGACGCATCCGACCGCCGCTCCGGCCGCCGACCGGCCCTCGTCCCTGTTGTACGAGGAGGTGCAGAGCCGCCTCGACTCCCTCGCGCGCGCCCACCGCGTGCCCGGTGCCCAGCTGACCGTGCACACCGGCACCGACACCCTCAGCGTGTACACCGGCACGGCTGAGGCCTTGACGCATACCCCGCTCACCGCGCAGACAGCCGTACCCCTGGGCTCCGTCACGAAGGTTGCGACGGCCGCTGCCGTCGTGCTCCTCGCCGACGACGGAGACCTCGACCTGGACGAGCCGGCCGCCGAACTGCTGCCCGAGTTACGGGACATACCCGAGATAACGGCGCGTCACCTGCTCAGCCACACCGCCGGTCTGCCCACCGGACCCGACTCCGACAGCGCCGCCGGCACCACCGTCTCCCGCTACCTTTCCGCGGTCTGCACCGCGCACAGCGCCCTCTTCCCGCCGGGAACCGGCTTCTCGTACTCCAACGCCGGTTATGTCGCCGCCGGCCGCATCCTGTCCGAAGTGACCGGCATGACCTGGCAGGAAGCGCTGGGGGCGCTCCTACTGGGCCCCCTGGGCATCGTCCCCGCCTTCCTCGGCGAGGCCGCCCCCGCGCGGCCGGTCGCCTCCGGCCACGCCCTCAACACGGCCACGGGCCTGCTGCGCCCGGCCCACCAGAACCTCGCCCCGGTGGAGGCCCCGGCCGGCGCCCTCCTGGCGAGCGCCGAGGACCTGGCCGCCCTGGGCCGGGCCGTCGTCGGCCGGTCCACCGCGCTGCCCACCGCCGTCGCCGACCGGATGCGACGCCCCGAACCCGCCGCCGACCCCGGTGCCCTGGCGGACTCCTGGGGCCTGGGCCTCGCCCTCTTCAGGCAGGACGGGCGAGTGTGGTGCGGCCACGACGGGAACGCCCAAGGCACCTCCTGCCACCTGCGGGCCGATCCGGACAGCGGCGTGGTCGTCGCCTTCACCGGCAACGCCGGCGGTGCCACCGCCCTGTGGCGCGACCTCGCCGCGGAACTCGCCCGGCTCACCGGCGTACGGGTGCCCACCGGCCCGGCCGCCGACTCCCGCCGCGGTCCCGTCGTACCGCTCCCGGACTGCGCCGGCACCTACCGCAATGGAGGCACCGAGTACGCGGTCAAGCTCGACGGGAACGGCACGCCCACCCTGTCCGTCGACGGCGACTATCCCATTCCGCTGATGTGTTATGCCGACCTGACCTGCGATCTGGTCGACCCGGCCACCGGCCGGGCGGAACCGGGCGGCCGCTTCCACCGCGACCCCGCCACCGGGGCCATCGACCGCCTGCAGATCTCCGGACGCACCGCGCGCCGCGCCACCGCCGTCTGAACGCGCCGCCGCCGCCGCACCGCCGCCGTCCGACCGCGTCCCGCGCCACCCGTCACGCACCCGCCCCGTACGCAAGGACCCCCGCACCGCTCCGGTGTGCCCGCGCGCCGCCCGCGAGCGGCGCGCCGGGTCCGCGCGCCGCCCCCGCCCGAAGGACTGCTCCCCGATGACGGACCTGCACGCCCCGCGCCCCGCCACGCCCGCCTCCGCCGGTCCCGTCCCGCCGGCCCGTGCCGACCACGCCGCCCGGCACGTCCCCCTCGGTGAGGTGTTCACCGGCTGGGTGACGCGCGACCCGCACGCCCCCGCGGTGACCGACGGCCGCCGCATCTGGTCGTACGGCGAACTCGCCCGGCGGGCCGGCCGGCTCGCCGCCCACCTCGCCGCGAACGGCGCCGGACCGGAGCGGACCGTGGCACTGGGCCTGCCGCGCTCGATGGAACTGATCGCCGCCGAGCTGGCCGTGGCCCTGACCGGTGCCGCCTTCCTGCCCGTCGATCCCGACTACCCCGCCGAACGCCGGGAACTGATGCTCGCCGACGCCGCACCGGCCGTCGTCCTGGACGACCTCGACCGGGTCCGCGCACTGCTGGACGACGAGGGCCGGGAGGCGACCGCGCCCGCCCACCGGGTGCTCCCCGACCACGCGGCGTACGTCATCTTCACCTCCGGCTCGACCGGTGTCCCCAAGGGCGTCACCGTCACCCACCGAGGCATCGCCGGGTTCGCCGCGGCGGCCGCCGAGCGGTACGCCGTCGGCCCGGGCGACCGCGTGCTGCAGTTCTCCTCGCCCAGCTTCGACGCCTCCGTACTGGAGCTGTGCGTCTCGGTGCTGTCCGGCGCCATGCTGGTCGTCCCACCGCACGGGCCCTGGCTGGGCGACGAACTCGCCGCCGTCCTGGACGAGCACCGCATCTCCCACGCCCTCATACCGCCCGCCGCCCTCGCCACGCTGCCCGACCCGGCGGACATCGGCGGCCTGCCGTCACTGCGGACCCTGATCGTCGGGGCCGAGGCGTGCCCGGCCGCGCTCGTCGACCGGTGGGCGCCCGGCCGACGCATGATCAACTCCTATGGGCCGACCGAGGCGACCATCGTCGCCACCTGGACCGGACCGCTGACCACCGGCACCGGCACACCGGCCATCGGCGGCCCGCTGCCCGGCACCGAGGCCCACGTCCTGGACGCGGCGTTGCGCCCGGTGCCCCCCGGCACCGAGGGCGAGCTGTACGTGGGCGGCGACGGGCTGGCCCGCGGCTACCTCGGCCGCCCCGGCCTGACCGCGACCCGGTTCGTCGCCCACCCCTCCGGGCCGCCCGGGGCCCGGCTCTACCGGACCGGCGACCGGGTACGCCAACGGGCGGACGGTGAACTGGAGTTCCTCGGCCGGGTCGACCGCCAGGTCAAGGTGCGCGGGTTCCGCATCGAACCCGGCGAGATCGAGGCCGCCCTGATCCAGGACCCGGACGTCCGCGAAGCGGTCGTCGTGGTCCGCGACGAGGAACCCGCCCGCGGCCGGCTCGTCGGCTACGTCACCCCCGCCGACCCGGCTCGCCGGCCCGAGCCCGCCCGGCTGCGCGCCGCCCTCGCCGCCGCCCTGCCGGCCCACATGGTGCCCTCCGCCGTCGTCGTCCTGGACGCGCTGCCGCTGACCCCGCAGCACAAGATCGACCTACGGGCGCTGCCCGCCCCCGGCGGCACCCGGACCGAGGAGCAGGTCGAGCCGCGTACCGACGGCGAGCGGACCCTGGCCGGGATCTGGGCCGACGTCCTCGGCGTCGACGCCGTCGGCGTCACCGACGACTTCTTCGACCTGGGCGGCGACTCGATCCTCGCCGCCCGCGCCCTCACCCGCATCCGGGAAGCCCTCGGCGCCCGGCTCACCCTGCGCGACGTGTTCACCGCGCGGACCGTCGCCGCGCTCGCCCCGCTGGCCGCCGAGCCGTCGGCCGCCGCCCCGCCGGAGCCGATCCCCGCCGCCCCGCGCGGCGAGCCCGTCCCGCTCTCCAGCGCCCAGCGGCGCCTGTGGTTCCTCGACGACCTCACGGGCGGCGGGACGGAGTACAACACCGGTGTGGCGTTGCGGCTGCGCGGCCCGCTCGACACACCGGCCCTGGACCGCGCCCTGCACCGGCTCGCCGCCCGTCACGACTCCCTGCGCACCACCCTCGCCACCGTCGACGGCCAGGGCGTCCAGCTGGTCGCCGACGAGGCCGTACTGCCCCTGCGCACCGCCGACGTCGGACACCTGCCCGCCAACCGGCGTGACCAGGCCGTCGAGCACCTGCTGACCGAGGAGCTGCGCCGCCCGCACGACCTGACGACCGGGCCCCTGACCCGGGCGCTGCTCATCCGCCGGGCGCCCGAGGACCATGTGCTGCTCCTGGCCCAGCACCACATCGTCACCGACGGCTGGTCGGTCGGCGTCCTGACCAGGGACTTGGCGGCGCTCTACCGCGCGGAGGCCTCCGGAGAACCGGACGGGCTTGCCCGGCCGGGCACGCAGTACCCGGACTTCGCGCTGTGGGAGCACGAGCGGCGCACCGCCGACGCCGACGCCGCAGACCTCGCCTACTGGAGACGCCACCTGGCCGGTCTCCAGCAACTCGAACTGCCCACCGACCGGCCCCGCCCCGCGGTGCGCACCACCGCGGGCGCGGCACACCGCCAGGACATCCCGCCCCACCTGGTGGACCGGCTGCGGCATCTGGCTTCGGGCCGCGGCACCACCCTCTTCACCCTGTTCGCCGCGGCGGCGGCCGTGCTGTTCTCCCGCTACTCCGGACAGCGGGACGTGGCGTTCGGGACCGTCACCAACGGAAGGGACCGCCGCGAACTGGAGGACGTGACCGGCTTCTTCGCCAACACCGTGGTACTGCGCGGCGAGGTCGACGACGCCGCCACGGTCGACCGGTTCGTCCACACCATGCGCGCGACCGTGCTCGACGCCTTTGCCCACGACGGCGTGCCCTTCGACCGGGTGGTCGAGGAACTCGCCCCGCCCAGGGACCCCAGCCGCACCCCGCTGGTGCAGGTGCTGGTGGTGCAGCAGGCGGCACCCGCCCGGCCGCCGATGGCGGCCGGGGTGCGGATCGAGGAGCATCCGCTGCCCCGCCCGGCCGCCCGCTTCGACCTCGTGCTGGAGTTCGCGCCGCGCGCCGACGGCGGCTGCGAGCTGACGGTCGAGTACAACACCGACCTGTTCGAGGCGGCGACCGTGGCCCGGATGAGCCGGCAGCTGCACCGCCTGCTGGAAGGCATGGCGGACGGCCCGCACCGGACGCTGGCCGAACTGCCGCTGCTGTCCGACGACGAGCTGCACACGCTTCTGGCCTCCTGGAACCCGCCCGCGCCGGCCGAGGACCGCGCCGACGACGCCACGCTCCCGG
The DNA here is from genome assembly GCF_040678395.1 of Streptomyces sp. NPDC052687. Classification (NCBI taxonomy): domain Bacteria; kingdom Bacillati; phylum Actinomycetota; class Actinomycetes; order Kitasatosporales; family Streptomycetaceae; genus Streptomyces; species Streptomyces sp. NPDC052687. Next base: position 48,901 of record NZ_JBFATR010000029.1, read on the forward strand.
CACTGTTCGAGCAGCAGGTGGCCCGGACACCCGACCGGACCGCCGTGACCTGCGGCGAGACCCGGCTGGACTACGCCGGGCTGAACCGGCGCGCCAACCGTCTCGCCCGGCTCCTCACGGCGCGCGGCGCGGGCCCGGAGTCCTTGGTGGCGCTCTGCCTGCCGCGCACCGCCGACCTGCTGCCCGCGCTGTGGGCCGTACTGAAGTCCGGCGCCGGATACCTGCCCGTCGACCCCGGCTACCCGGCCGAGCGCATCCGCTTCATGCTCACCGACGCGGCCCCCGCCCTCGTCCTCGCCACCCGTGAGACGGCGCACGCGCTCCCCGGCGACTGCGAGGTGCTGCTGCTGGAGGACGTCGAGGGCGCCGACGGCGACGCCCACGCCGACCTGACCGACGCCGACCGGACGGCACCGCTGCACCCGTCCCACCCCGCCTACGTCATCTACACCTCCGGCTCCACCGGCCGCCCCAAGGGCGTGGTCGTCACCCATCACAGCGTGGCCGCGCTGGCCGCCTGGGCGCGGGACACCTTCGGCCGGAGCGGGCTCTCCCACGTCGTCGCGTCCACCTCCCTCAACTTCGACGTGTCCGTCTTCGAGCTGCTGTGCCCCCTGCTGGTCGGCGGGAGCGTCGAGGTGGTCGCCGACCTCCCCGCCCTCGCCGACCTCCCTGCCCCCGCCGACGGCTCCGGCCCGCGCCGGGCCGGACTGCTCAGCGGCGTGCCGTCCGTGCTATCCCGCGTACTCGGCGGCGGCACGGGCGCCGGCGCCATCGAGGCGGACACCGTCGTCCTGGCCGGCGAGGCCCTGCCCGCCCGGACCGTACGGGACATCAGGGACGCCATGCCCGCCGCCGAGGTGGCGAACATCTACGGCCCCACCGAGGCCACCGTCTACGCCACCGCCTGGTTCGCCGACGGCACCCTCCCCGACCAGCCCCCGCCCATCGGCCGCCCCGTCGCCCGCACCCGCGCCTACGTGCTGGACCGGCTGCTCCGCCCCCAGCCACCCGGCGTCACCGGCGAGTTGTACCTCGGCGGTGACGGGCTGGCCCGCGGCTATCTGCGCCGCCCCGGCCTGACCGCCGCCCGCTTCGTCGCCGACCCGTTCGGCGCCCCCGGGGACCGCATGTACCGCACGGGCGACCTGGTGCGCTGGCGGGCCGATGGCCAGCTCGAGTACCTGGGCCGCATCGACCAGCAGGTCAAGGTGCGCGGTTTCCGCATCGAACTCGGCGAGGTGGAGGAGGCACTGCGCGGCTGCGCGGGTGTCGCCGAGGCCGCCGCCACCGTCCGTGACGGCGACGGCCACCGCCGCCTGGCCGGATACGTCGTCGCCGCCCCCGGCGCCCGCGTGGAACCGGAGGCGGTGCGCCGGGAACTCGGGCGCACCCTGCCCGACTACATGGTCCCCTCGGCCGTCGTGGTGCTGCCCGCCCTGCCGCTCAACCCCAACGGGAAACTGGACCGCGGCCGGCTGCCCGACCCGGCGCCGGCCGGATCCGCCGCACGCCACGTCGCGCCCCGGACACCCACCGAACGCGCCCTTGCCGCGATCTGGGCCGACGTCCTGCACGTCGACCGCGTCGGCGCGGACGACAACTTCTTCGCGCTGGGCGGCGACTCCATCCTCAGCATCCAGGTCGTGGCCCAGGCCCGGCAGGCGGGCCTGACGATCACCTCGCGGGACGTCTACCGGCACCAGACGGTCGCCGCCCTGGCCCGCCGCGCCGACGAGGCGGGCAGCCGCCGGCCCGCCGCCCCCAGCGCACCGGTCGAGGCGACCGGCAGCGCGCCGCTGACGCCCATCCAGCACTGGCTCTTCGGCAGCGCTGCCGAGCGGGCCGGACACTTCGCTCAGACGCTTTCGGTGGCAGTGCCCGCCGATGTCGACGCGACCGCGCTGGAAGCCGCCCTCGACGACGTGCTCGCCCACCACGACGCACTGCGCTCCCGTTTCCTCACCGACGACGGGGGCGTACGGTGGCTGATCGACGGCCCCGGCGCGCGCTGCCGCCTCACCCGCCACACCGGCCCCGACACCGACACCCCGCACCTCGGCCCGTACGACCTGAGCCGCGGCCCGCTGCTGCGCGCCGTCCTGCACGACCGGGGCTCGGGACGGCCGCCCGTCCTGCACCTGTCCGCCCACCACCTCGTCGTGGACGGAGTCTCCTGGCGCCTGCTGCTCGAAGACCTCGACCGCGCCTACCGCGCCCGGCGCGAAGGCCGGGACGGAGCCTCGGCGCTGCCCCGCAAGTCCTCCCCGGTGCGGCAGTGGGCCGAGCGCCTGGCCGCGCACACCGCCGCCGGCGGCTTCGACGACGAGAAGGCGTACTGGACCGGGGTGGCCGAAGGCGCCGGGACCGTCCTGCCGGCGGACCAGGAGGGCGACAACACCTACGCCTCGCAGCGGTCGGTGACGGTGCGTCTCGGCCCCCAGGACACCGAAGCGCTGCTGCGGACCCTGCCCGAGACGTACCGCACGCAGGCCAACGACGTCCTGCTCGCCGCCCTCGGCCGGGTGCTGTGCGGCTGGAGCGGGTACGAGACGGTGCTGGTGGACGTCGAGGGCCACGGCCGCGAGGACCTCTTCGCCGACGTCGACACCAGCCGCACCGTGGGCTGGTTCACCACCCGCCACCCCGTCGCCCTGGCCGTCCCGCCCGGGGAGTCCTGGGACACCGTGCTGAAGCAGGTCAAGGAACACCTGCGCGCGGTGCCCCGGCACGGCATCGGCCACGGCGCCCTGACGCTGTCGGACCGCGACGGCACACCGCCCCCGGCGACCAGCGCGCAGATCAGCTTCAACTACCTGGGCCGCTTCGGACTGTCCGAGACATCCGAGGGGCTGTACCGCGGGCTGGCGCGCCCGCTGGAGCTGGACGCCGACCCCTCGGCACCGCGCCCGCACGCCCTGGAGGTCGTAGGACGGCTGGACGGCGACAGCCTGGAGTTCACCTGGTTCTACTCGGAGCGGCTGCACCGCCCGGAGACCGTCGCGGACCTCGCGCAACGGTACGCCGAGGCGCTGGCCGGTCTCGCCCGGTACGCGGCCCGCCCCGGTGCCGCCGGACGCACCCCCTCGGACTTCCCGCTCGCCCGGCTCGACCAGACGCACGTCGACCGCATCGCGGGGGAGGACCCCGCCGGCGTCGAGGACGTCCACCCCCTCACGCCCACCCAGGCCGGCATGCTCTTCCACCAGCTCTCCCAGGACGACCGCGGCGTGTACTTCCAGCAGCTGACGTTCGTCCTGGACGGCGTGCCCGACCCGGCTGTGCTGGCGGACGCCTGGCAGCGGGTCACCAACCGCACACCCGTGCTGCGCTCGCGCGTAGTGTGGCAGGACGTGCCCGAGCCGCTGCTCGTGGTGCAGCACCGGGCCACCGTGCCGGTGGAACTGCCCGACTGGCGCGGCCTGTCCGGCGCCGAACAGGAGCAGCGGCTGCGCGACCTGCTCGACCGCGACCGGGCCCGTGGCCTCGACCTGACCCGCGCACCGCTCCAGCGCCTCGTGCTGGCCCGGGTATCCGACCACGCGGTGCGTGTCGTGTGGTCCTTCGACCATCTGATCCTGGACGGCTGGAGCCTGTTCCAGGTCCTCTCCGACGTCTTCGCCTGCCACGCCGGCCTGTCCGGCACCGCACAGATCGCGCTGCCCGACCGCCGCCCCTTCCGCGACTACGTCGCCTGGCTGCGCGAACGCGCCGACCTGGCCGAGGCCGAACGGCACTGGCTCACCCGCCTGAACGGGCTGAGCGAGACCACCGCGCTGCCCTTCGACCGCGAGCCCCGCGAGAGCCACCGCGCGGAGTCGACACAGGCGGTGCGCGTCACCCTGCCCGAGGCCACCACCCGGGCCCTCACGGAGCTGGCCCGCACGGCGGGCCTGACGATGAACACCCTCGTCCAGGGCGCCTGGGCACTGCTGCTGAGCCGCCAGGCGGGCCGCGACGAGGTGGTCTTCGGCACCACCGTCTCCGGACGGCCGCCCGAACTGCCCGGTGCCGACGCCATCACCGGCCTGTTCATCGCGACCCTGCCCAGCCGCGTGAGCGTGCCGCGCGACGAGCCGCTGCTCACCTGGCTGGACCGGCTCCAGCAGGAGCAGAGCGAGGACCGCCGCCACGGCCACGTGCCGCTGCACCGGATGACGGCGTACACCGACCTGCCCGAGCGGGCCGCCCTCTTCGACAGCATCGTCGTGTTCGAGAACTACCCGGTCGACGACGATCTCGCCGCCGCGCACGGGCTGCGGCTGACCGGCCTGGACGGCATCGAGACCACCAACTACCCGCTCAGCCTGGTCGCCTACCCCGGCCCGGAACTCGCCCTGCGCCTCGGCTACGACCCGGACCTCTTCGACGCCCCGACCGTCGAACGGATGGCCGAGTACCTCACCGTCCTGCTGGAGAGCTTCGCCGCCACACCGCGGCAGACGCCCGCGCGCCTGCCCCTGCTGACGGCCGCCCGCCGCGCACAGGTCCTCCACGAGTGGAACGACACGGCCACCGGCACCCCCGCCGCGACCGCCGCCGGCCTCTTCGCCGCGCAGGTGGAGCGCACTCCCGACGCCGTCGCGCTGCTCGCCGGTACCGAACGGCTCACCTACCGCGAGCTCGACGACCGGGCGGCGGCCCTGGCCGGCCGACTGGCCGCGCTCGGGGTGCGCCCGGAGGCCGCCGTCGGCGTGCTCATGGACCGCTCGGCGGCCCTCGTCGTCACGCAGCTCGCCCTCGCCCGCCTCGGCGGCGTGTACGTCCCGCTCGACGGCAGGGCGCCGCGCGAACGGCTGCGCACGATGCTCGCGCAGGCCGGCGCCGATCTGCTGCTCACGGACGCGGAGTGGCAGGAGACGGCCGCGGATTTCCTCCCGGAAGGGCGCGTGCTGCGGCCGGACGACGACACCGCCGCGACCACCGGCCTCGCGACGGTGGCGCGCGTGCACCCGGACAACGTCCAGTACCTCATGTTCACGTCCGGCTCCACCGGCGTCCCCAAGGGCGTGGCGGCGCGGCAGCGGGACGTCGCCGCGCTCGCCCTGGACCGGGCCTTCGCCGGCCACGACCGCGTCCTCGTGCACTCCCCGCACGCCTTCGACGCCTCCACCTACGAGCTGTGGGTGCCGCTGCTGCGCGGCGGCACGGCCGTCCTCGCCCCGCCCGGCGACCTGGACGCGGCCGCAGTCCGCCACGCGATCACCGAACAGGGCGTGACCTGCCTGTTCCTCACGGTCGGCCTGTTCCGCCTGCTCGCCCAGGAGGACCCGGCCTGCCTGCGCGGCGCCCGGGAGGTGTGGACCGGCGGCGAGGCCGTGCCCGGCGCCGCGGTCCGGCGGGTGCTGGACGCCTGCCCCGACCTCACCGTCGTCGACGTCTACGGCCCGACCGAGACCACCACCTTCGCCACCCGGCGGGTCTTCCGAGCCGGTGACGCGCTGCCCGCGACGCTGCCCATCGGCCGCCCCCTGGACGACACCCGCGTCTACGTCCTGGACGGCGCGCTCCAGCCGCAACCGCCCGGCGTGCCCGGAGAGCTTTACCTGGCGGGCGCCGGACTGGCCCGCGGCTACGCCGGACGCCCCGGCGCGACGGCGGCCCGCTACCTCGCCGACCCCTACGGCCCGCCCGGCACGCGGATGTACCGCACCGGCGACATCGTGCGCTGGAGCGCCGACGGCGAACTGCACTTCGTGGGACGCGTCGACGACCAGATCAAGATCCGTGGCTTCCGCGTCGAGCCCGCCGAGATCGAGGCCCGGCTCACCGCCCACCCGGCGATCGCCGAGGCCGTGGTGTCGGTGTCGCGGCACGAGGGACGCAAACGCCTGGTCGCCCACCTGGTGCCGGCCCCCGGCGCGGCCCTGCCGCAGGCGGCCGAACTGCGCGCCCACGTGTCGGGGGAACTGCCCGACTACATGGTCCCGGCCGCGTTCGTCACCGTCGCCGAGCTGCCCCTGACCGCGAACGGCAAGGTCGACCGGCGACGGCTGCCCGAGCCCGAGTGGTCGGCGGCGGCCGACACCGCCTACCGCGCGCCGCGCACCGGGGCCGAGCGGGTGCTCGCCGGGATCTGGGCCGAGCTGCTCGGTGTGGAACGCGTCGGCCTGGACGACCACTTCTTCATGCTGGGCGGCGACTCGATCGTCAGCATCCAGGTCGTCTCCCGCGCCCGCACCGCCGGGCTCGCGCTGACCCCGAGGGACCTGTTCCGCCACCCCACCCTCGCCGCCCTGGCCGCCGCCGCGACCGGCGCCGCCGCGACCGTCGCGGGCACCGGCCCGGTGACCGGGAAGGTCCCGCTCACCCCGATCCAGCACTGGTTCCTCGACGCCGAACCGTCCCGCCCGGAGTACTTCAACCAGTCCCTGCTCGTCGAGACGGCCGAGGACGTCGACCCCGGCGCGCTGAGCGCCGCCCTGGCCGCGCTCTGGGCCCACCACGACGCCCTGCGCGCCCGCTTCACCCGCGCGGCGGACGGCACCTGGCACCAGGAGTACACCGCCGCGGACACCGAGGTTCCGGAGCTGCTGCGGGTGCACGACCTGCGCGGCCTGGACGCCCGCGCCGCCGAGGAGGCCGAGGCCCGCCTCTCCCACGAGGCGCACACCGGCTTCCGGCTGGACACCGGTCCGCTGATCGCCGCCCGCCTCTTCACCGGCGAGGGCCGGACCGCCCGCCTGCTGCTGACGGCCCATCACCTGATCGTCGACGGCGTCTCCTGGCGTGTCCTGCTGGAGGACCTGGAGACCGCCTACCGGCAGGCCCGATCCGGCGAGCCGGTGCAACTGCCGCAGCGCACCACGTCGGTGCGGGAGTGGGTGCGCAGGCTCACCGAACGCACCGGTGAGGCGGACCTCGCCGCCGAGCGTGCCCACTGGGAGGACGTGTCCCGGCACTGCGCCGAACCCCTGCCCGTGGACCTCGACGGCGGCAACACCGTCACCGACCTGCGCGCCGTGACCGTACGCCTCGACCGGCAGCGCACCGACGACCTGCTGCGCAAGGTGCCCGGCGTCTACCGCACCCGCGTCGACGACGTCCTGCTGACCGCCCTCGGCCGCGTCCTGGCCGACTGGACCGGCCGCGGCACCGTGGCCGTGGGACTGGAGGGACACGGCCGCGAGGACCAGCTCTTCGACGACCTCGACCTGTCCCGCACGGTCGGCTGGTTCACCAGCCTCTTCCCGGTCGCCCTCCACCTGCCCCACGGCGACTGGGGTGCCGCGCTGAAGGCCGTCAAGGAACAACTGCGGGCCGTGCCCGACCGGGGAATCGGCTACGGCGCCCTGCGCCACCTCGCGGGCGACGAACGGCTCGCCGCCGCGCCCCTGCCCGCCGTCAGCTTCAACTACCTGGGCCGGTTCGACTGGTCGGCCGCCGACGGCGCGCTGGTGCGGGGCGTTCCGGGCGGTCTGGGCGGTGCGGAGGACCCGGGCGCGCCGCGTCCGCACCTGCTGGACGTGATCGCCCGCGTCGAGGACGACCAACTGGAGATCACCTGGCACTACAGCGGCGGACGCCACCGCGAGGAGACGATCGCCTCCCTCGCCGAGGGCATGCTGCGATCGCTGGAGGAGGTCGTCGCGCACTGCGCCGACCCGCGGGCCGGCGGCCGCACGCCCTCGGACTTCCCGCTGGCCCGGCTCGACCAGGCCGCCGTGGACCGGGTCGTGGGCGACGGCCGCGGCGTCGAGGACGTGTACCCGCTGACGCCGATGCAGGCGGGCATGCTGTTCCACAGCCTCATGGACCCCCAGGCCCGCACCTACGTCAACCAGGTGCAGGTCGTCCTGCACGGCGTCACCGACCCGTACGCGCTCGCCGAGGCCTGGCAGCGCACGGCCGACGCCAACGCGATTCTGCGCACCCGCCTGGTGTGGCAGGAGACCGCAGAACCCCTCCAGGTGGTCGAGCGGCGGGCCGCCCTGCCGGTCACCCACCACGACTGGACCGGGTGGTCCGCCGAGCGGTGCGCGCGGGAGACGGAGTCGCTGCTCGACGCGGACCGGGAGGCCGGGATCGACCTGGGCGCGGCCCCGCTGACGCGGCTGGCGCTGATCCGGCTGGCTCCGGACCGGGTGCGCCTGGTGTGGACGTTCCACCACGTGCTGCTCGACGGCTGGAGCGCGGCCCAGGTGTTCGACGAGGTATGCGAGCGGTACGCGGCCCTGACCGCCGGCCGCCGCCCGCAGGTGCCCGACCGGGTGCCCTTCGCCCGCTACCTGGAGTGGGCGGCCGCCCAGGACACCGGCCGGGCGGAACGCTACTGGCGCGAGACCCTCGCCGGATTCACCAGCCCCACCGAACTGCCGCGCGACCGGCGGCCCGCCGACGCCCACCGGGCCTCCTCGTCGGGCACGGTGCGGGTGGCCCTCGGGCAGGACGTCTCGGCGCGGCTGCGCGAGACCGCCCAGCGGGCCGGGCTGACCGTCAACACGGTGCTCCAGGGCGCCTGGGGGCTGCTGCTGCACCACTACGGCGGCGGTGACGACGTCGTCTTCGGCACGACCGTCTCCGGCCGCCCGGCCGAACTGCCCGGCGTGACCTCCATGGTGGGCCTGTTCATCAACACCCTGCCCACGCGGCTGCGCATCGACGGGCGGCGCCCGGTGCTGGAGTGGCTGCGCGAGGTGCAGGCCGCTCAGTCGGAGTCGCGGCGCCACGACTTCGTCTCCCTCGCCCAGTTGCAGTCGTGGAGCGAGGTGCCCGGCGGCACCAGCCTGTTCGACAGCATCGTCGTCTTCGAGAACTACCCGTTCGACGCGGGCGCCCTGGCCCGGCACGGACTCGCCGTCGAGCAGGAACGCGACGTGGAGCCGACCAACTACCCGCTCAGCGTGGTCGTCGCGCCCGGCGACGACGTGACGGTGACCCTCGACTACGACCCGGACGTCTTCGACGCCGCCACCGTCGAAGGGCTGGGCGCGAGCCTGCGCACGTTGCTGACCCAGTTCGCCGCCGACGCCGGCCGCCGGCTGGCCGACCTCTCTCCGCTCGGCCCGGCCGACGGACAACGCCTGCTGGACCGCCTCGCCGGACCGGTGGCGAGGCTGCCGCGGCACACCCTCCCGGACGCCTTCGCGGCCCAGGCCGCCCGCACCCCCGGCGCCCTCGCCGTCAGCGCGGGTACCGGCCACCTTACGTACCGGCAGCTCGATGAGCGTTCCAACCGCCTGGCCCGCCTGCTGATCGAGGCCGGCGCCGGACCGGAGCGGTTCGTCGCCCTGGCCCTGCCCCGCACCGCCGACCTGATCGTGGCGCTCCTGGCGGTCCTCAAGAGCGGGGCCGCTTACCTGCCCGTCGACCCCGGTCACCCGGCGGAACGCATCGCGTTCCTCTTCGACGACGTACGCCCCGACGCGGTGATCACCAGTGCGGAGACCTCCGCACGGCTGCCGGACGGCCCGTACACGCGGATCGCCCTGGACGACCCGGACTGCGCCGTGCGGCTGGCCGCCGTGTCCGCCGCGCCCGTCACCGAGGACGAGCGGCGCACCCGGCTGCTGCCGGACCACCCCGCCTACGTCATCCACACCTCCGGGTCCACCGGCCGGCCCAAGGGCGTCGTCGTCTCCCACGCGTCGGTGGTGGCTCTGACCGACTGGGCCGCCGCCGAGTTCACCGGCCGCGGGCTCGCCCACGTGGTGGCCTCCACGTCGCTCAACTTCGACGTGTCGGTGTTCGAGATCCTCTCGCCGCTGCTGGCGGGCGGCCGGGTCGAGGTCGTCCGCGACCTGCTCGCCCTCGCCGAACGGCCCGAGCCGTGGCGGGCGGGGCTGCTCAGCGCCGTACCCTCCGCCCTCGGCCGCCTGCTGGCCGAGGACACCGTGCACGTCACCGCCGACACGGTCGTCCTGGCCGGCGAGGCACTGCCCGCCCGCGCCGTCCGCCAGGTCCGCGAGGCCATCCCCGGCTGCCGGGTGATGAACATCTACGGCCCCACCGAGGCCACCGTCTACGCCACCGCCTTCACCTGCGACCCGGCCGACCCCGACCGCAGCCCGCCCATCGGCCGGCCCGTCGGCGGCGCCCGCGCCTACGTCCTCGACGCCCGGATGCGGCCCGTGCCCGTCGGGGCACCCGGCGAGCTGTACCTCGCCGGGACCGGAGTGGCCCGCGGCTACCTGAACCGGCCCGGCCTGACCGCCTCCCGCTTCCTCGCCGACCCGTTCGGCCCGCCCGGCAGCCGCATGTACCGCACCGGCGACCTGGTCCGCTGGACGGCCGGCGGGGACCTGGTGTACCTGGGCCGCGGCGACGACCAGGTCAAGGTGCGCGGCTTCCGCATCGAACTCGGCGAGGTCGAGGCGGCGCTGGCCCGGCACCCGCAGGTCGCCGAGGCCGCCGCACGGGTCGTGGAACACGACGGCCACAAGCGCCTGGTGGGCTACGCCGTGCCACACGCCGGTGACGCCCCGGCCCCGGCCGACCTGCGGGCCTTCCTCGCCCGCACCCTGCCCGACCACCTGGTCCCGGCGGTCGTGGTGCCGCTGGAGCGGCTGCCGCTGGGCGCCACCGGCAAGCTGGACCGGCGGGCCCTGCCGGAACCGGTGTGGTCCGCGGCCGTCACCGCGGAGGACGCCCGGCCGCCGCGCACCGCCACCGAGCACACCCTCGCCGCGATCTGGTCGCAGGTCCTGGGCGTGCCCGAAGTGGGCGCGACTGACAACTACTTCGCGCTCGGCGGAGACTCCATCCTCGGCATCCAGATCGTCTCCGCGGCCCGCCGCGCCGGACTGACACTGACGCCCCGGCACCTCTTCCAGCACCAGACGATCGCCGAACTGGCCGCGGCGATCGAGGAGTCACCGGCCGCCACGGCCACCGCCACGGCCGACCAGGGCCCGGTCGTCGGAGACGTACCCCTGACGCCCGTGCAGCACTGGCTGCTCGACACCCTCACCGGCGACCCGGCCCGCTTCACCCAGGCCGTCTCCTTCGAGGTGGCGCCCGACACCGACGAGACACTGCTGCGCGCCGCCCTCGCGACGGTGCTGGAGCAGCACGACGCGCTGCGCATGCGGTACGAGCAGGACGGCGAGGGGCAGTGGCGCCAGACGGGCACGCCGCCCGGCGCGGACCCACACCTGGAGGTGCATCCCCGCGGGGAACCGGCTCGCGTGGCCGCCGACCTGTGCGCCGGGTTCGACCTGGCGCGGGGCCCGCTGCTCAAGGCCGCCCTGTGCCACCGGGACGACGACCGGCCGCCCGTGCTGCTGCTGGCCGCCCACCACCTGGTCGTCGACGCGGTGTCCTGGCGGGTGATCCTCGAAGACCTCGACACCGCCCATCGGGCGCTGCGTGCCGGCCGGACCCCCGACCCGGGTGCGAAGACGACCTCCTTCCGCGACTGGGCCCGGCGCCTGGCCGCGCACACCGCCGACGGCGGCTTCGACGACGAGATCGCGCACTGGAGCGGCCTGCGCCCGACCGCCCTGCCGACCGACCTCCCCGGCGGCAACACCGCCGCCGACGAGGAGACCGTGACGGTGAGTCTCGGTGCCGAGGACACCCGCCGGCTCCTCCAGGAGGTGCCGGACGCCTACCGCACCCGCGTCAACGACGTCCTGCTGTGCGCGCTCGGCCGGGTCCTGGCGCGCTGGACGGGAGAGGACCGGGTGGTGGTCGCGCTGGAGGGCCACGGCCGCGAGGATCTCTTCGACGACGTCGACCTCTCCCGCACCGTCGGCTGGTTCACCACCATGTTCCCCGTCGGGCTCGACGTCCCCCGCGACGCCGGCCCCGGCACCGCGCTGAAGACCGTCAAGGAGAACCTGCGGGCCGTACCGCGCGGGGGAGTGGGCTACGGCGCGCTGCGGCACCTGCACCCCACGGCGGGCCGCGAACTGCCCGCCCTGCCGCAGGTGAGCTTCAACTACCTGGGACAGCAGAACTGGAGCGCGGCCGACGGCGGCCTGCTGCGTGCCCCCCACGAGGGGCTGACCGGCGGCATGGACCGCTCCGCGGACCGGCCGCACCTGATCGACGTCCTCGGCCGGGTCACCGGCAAGCGACTGGAGTTCACCTGGTCGTACTCCCGCCGCGTGCACCGGCACGACACCGTCGCACGGCTCGCGCAGGAGACGGCGGAGGAACTGCGCCGCATCGTCCGGCACTGCGCGGAGCCCGGCGCGGGCGGGCGCACCCCGTCCGACTTCCCGCTGGCCGCCCTCGACCAGGCGGCCGTCGACCGGCTCGTCGGCGACGGGCGCGACGTGACGGACGTCTACCCGCTCACGCCCACCCAGACCGGCATGGTCGTGCACGGCATGGACGAGCCGGGCGAGGGCCTGTACGTCGAGCAGATCACCTTCGTCGCCGACGGCGTGCGCGAGCCCGCGCTGCTGGCGGCCGCCTGGCAGCGCGTCGTGGACGCGACGCCCGTCCTGCGCACCGCCGTCACCCTGACCGGGGTGCCGGTCCCGCTGCAGACCGTGCACCGCCGCGTCACCCTGCCCGTCACCCACCTCGACTGGAGCGACCTGGACCCGGACCGGCGGGAGTCCGAACTGCGGCAGCTGCTCGACGAGGACCGCGCCCGTGGCATCGACCTGGACCGGCCCCCGCTGCTGCGCGTCACCCTGATCCGGCTCGGCCCGGACGAGGTGCGCGTGGTGTGGACCTTCCATCACGTCCTGCTGGACGGATGGAGCGTCTTCCACGTGCTGTCGGACGTACTGGAGGCGCACGCCGCGCTCGCCGCCGGGACCGAGCCGCGGCCGCCGCGGCGACGGCCCTTCGCGGACTACGCCGCCTGGCTGGCCGGCCGGGACACCGCCGCGGCCGAGGAACACTGGAAGGCCGCCCTCGCCGGCCTCGCCGCGCCCACCCCGCTGCCGTACGACCGCAGGCCCGCCCCGGGCGCCGCCGCCCGGTCGGGCAGCTGGCTGTCGCAGCGGCTCGACGCGGACCGCACGGCCCGGCTGACGGACTACGCCCGCCGCCACCGGCTCACCCTCAACACCCTGGTGCAGGGCGCCTGGGCGCTGCTGCTGGCGCGCTTCAGCGGCGAGCGGGAGGTGTGCTTCGGCACCACCGTCTCCGGACGGCCCGCCGGCCTCCCGGGCGCCGACACCATCACCGGCCTGTTCATCACCACCCTGCCCGCGCGGGTCACCGTGGACGAGTCCACGCCGTGCGCCGCGTGGCTGCGGGAGGTGCAAACCACCCGCGCGGAGGACCGGCGCTTCGACCACGTGCCGCTGACCGACCTGCACCAGTGGAGCGACCTGCCCCCCGGCACGCCCCTGTTCGACAGCCTGCTGGTGTTCGAGAACTACCCGGTCGGCGACGCCACCGCCGGCGCGCACGGCGTGCGCGTACGCGACCTCGACGCCCGCGAGGCGACCAACTACCCCCTCACCGTGGTGGTCTCGCCCGGCCACGAGTTGAGCGTGGAACTCGGCTACGACCCCCGGTACTTCGACGAGGGCACGGCCCGCGCCCTCGCCGACCGGCTGACGCACGCCCTGACCGCGCTCGCCGCCACGGGGGATGGGGCGCCGCTGCACGCCGTCGACGTGCTGCCGCCCGCCGAGCGGCACCGGCTGCTGAACGCACCCGCCCGCCCGCAACTGCCGCCGCCCGCCCCCGTGACGCTGCCCGAGCTGATCGAGGCCGCGGTCGACCGGTGGCCCGACCGGCCCGCCCTCGACACGGGGGAGCGGCTGCTGACCTTCGCCGAGGCGGAGACGCGCGCCAACCGGCTCGCACACCGGCTCATCGCGCGCGGGGCGGGGCCCGGCGACATCGTCGCGCTGGTCCTGCCGCGCTCGGCGGACATGGTCCTCGCCCAGCTCGCCGTGGCCAAGGCGGGCGCCGCGTTCCTCCCGGTGGACCCCGGCTACCCGGCCGAGCGGATCGCGCTGATGCTGCGCGACGCGGACCCCGCCGTCACCCTCACCGCCGAGGAGGTCGCCGACCTGCTCGCCGCACCGCCCGACGGCACGCCCGGCCACCGGCCCACCGACACCGAGCGGAGCCGCCCGCTGGATCTCGACGATCCCGCCTACGTCATCTACACCTCCGGCTCCACCGGCACCCCGAAGGGCGTCGTCGTCACCCACCGGGCACTGGCCGCGTTCGCCGCCGCGGAGGCCGCGCACTACCAGGTCCGCGCCGGAGACCGGGTGCTGGCCTTCGCCACGCCCAGCTTCGACGCGTCCGTGCTGGAGCTGTGCATGTCCCTGCCGAACGGCGCGGCCCTCGTCGTACCGCCGCCCGGCCCGCTGCTCGGCGCCGAACTGGCGGCCGTCCTGCGCACCGGGCGCATCACGCACACCCTGCTGCCGCCCGCCGCGCTCGCCACCCTCCCGCCGGACACCCCCGGCACCCTGCCCGACCTGCGCACCCTGGTGGTCGGCGCGGACGCCTGCCGGGCCGAACTGGTCGCCCGCTGGGCGCCGCACCACCGCATGGTCAACTCCTACGGGCCCACCGAGGCCACCGTCGTCGCCACCTGGTCCGACCCGCTGGAACCGGACGGCACCGCGCCGCCCATCGGCCGCGCGCTGCCCGCCACCGCCGTATACGTCCTCGACACGCGCCTGCGCCCCGTCCCCGACGGCGTGCCCGGTGAACTGTGGCTCGCCGGGCCGGCCCTGGCCCGCGGCTACCTGGGCCGCCCCGGCCTGACCGCGTCGCGCTTCCTCGCCGACCCGTTCGGGCCGCCCGGCACCCGCATGTACCGCACCGGCGACCTGGTCCGCCGCGACGCCCGCGGCGAACTGCACTACCTCGGGCGCACCGACCACCAGCTCAAGCTGCGCGGCCACCGCATCGAGGCCGGCGAGGTGGAGGCCACCCTGGTGCGCCACCCGGCGGTGCTGGACGCCGTGGTGAGCGTGCGGGAGGACGAACCGGGCCTGCCGCGCCTGGTGGCCCACGTCCTCGTCGCCCCCGGCGCCGAACCGCCTACCGGCGCCGAGTTGCGGGCCTTCGCCGCCCGCACCCTGCCCGGGCCCATGGTGCCCTCGGCGTTCGTGACGCTGGACCGCTTCCCGCTGACGGAGAACGGCAAGACCGACCGGGCCGCGCTGCCCGCCCCCGTCCCCGGCACGGAGGAGCGGACCGCCGGACACGTGCCGCCCCGGACACCCACCGAGGAAGCCGTGGCCGCCCTGTGGGAGGAGGCCCTGGAGACCACCGTGGGCGCCGAGGACGACTTCTTCGCCCTCGGCGGCGACTCCCTGCGCGCCCTGCTCATCGCCTCCCGCGCCAACGACGCCTTCGGCGTGCGCCTCACGCCCCGCGACGTCCTGGTGGGCCGCACCGTCGCCGCCCTGGCGGACTTGGTGGAGGAACAGGTGCTGAGTGAACTCGAAGACGCCGCACGCGGCGACAGCGACCACGAAGAACGGTGAGGACCGGACGACCATGACGTCTTCGAAGCGAAACCGTGCCGAGGCCCTGCCCCAGGATCTTCAGGAAGTGCTCCGCCGCCGCCTCGCCGGACGAGCCGCCGGCGTCCCCGGCACCGCCGCCCGGCAGGCCATCCCGCACGCCGACCGCACCCGGCCGCTGCCGCTGTCCTTCGCCCAGCAGCGCCTGTGGTTCCTGGACCGGCTGCGCCCCGGCGACCCGCGCTACAACAGCGCCGTCGCGCTACGCCTCACCGGCACCCTCGACCACACCGCCCTCGCCGCCGCACTGGAGCACGTGGTCGAGCGGCACGAGGCCCTGCGCACCACGTTCCAGGAGACCGACGGCACCCCCGCGCAGACCGTGCGTCCCGCCGGGCCGCTCCCGCTGCCCGTCCGGGACCTGACGGCCCCGGGCGAGGCCGTGACGGACCTGGACGCGGCCCTGCTGGCCGAGTACGAGCGCCCCTTCGACCTGGAAGCCGGTCCGCTGCTGCGCGCCCTGCTGCTGCGGGAGGCACCCGACGCACACGTCCTGCTGCTGACGGCCCATCACATCGTCACCGACGGCTGGTCGATGGGCATCCTGCTGGAGGAACTGTGCACCGCCTACGACACTCTCGCCCAGGGCGCGCGGCCCGCGCTGCCGCCGGTGGCCACGCAGTACCCGGACTTCGCCGTCTGGCAACGCGACCAGATGTCCGGTCCCCGGCTGGAGCGACAACTGGGCTACTGGAAGGGCAAACTGTCCGGGGCGGTGGCGCCCGAGCTGCCACTGGACCGGCCTCGGCGCGGCGAGGAGTCCGGCGCCGGCGCGGTGCACACCTTCACCGTCCCCGCCACCACCACGCAGCGGTTGCGGAACCTGGCGGCCGAGCAGCACACCACGCTGTTCACCGCCCTGGTCGCCGCCGGCCAGGCCCTGCTGGCGCGCTGGTCCGGCCAGGACGACATCACGGTCGGCTCGCTCACCCCCGGGCGCGGGCGCACCGACCTGGAGCGGGCCGTCGGGTTCTTCGTCAACACCGTCGTGCTGCGCACCCACGTGGACACCGGCGGTTCCTTCCGTGACCTGCTCGCCGCCGCCGCGGACACCGTCAACGACGCCTTCGCGCACGGCGACACGCCGTTCGAGCGACTGGTGGAGGCCGTCGGCGCGACCCGCGAGGCGGGCCGCAACCCCCTGTTCGACGTGATGGTCCTGCTGCACCCCGCGCCACCCGCCGCACCCGACCCGCACGGCCTGGCAGCCTCCCCGGTCGCCGTGCCCCGGCGGGCCGCCACGTTCGACCTGAGCGTGGAGTTCGTCCCCGACGGGGAAGGGCTGACCGGCCTGCTGGAGTACCGCACCGACCTGCTCGACGCGGCCACCGCCGAGCGCATGGCGGACCAACTGCTGCGCACGCTGGACGGCGTGGCCGCCGACCCCGACCGGCCGCTCGGTGCCCTGCCCCTGCTCTCACCCGAGCAGCAACGGCAGGTGACGGAGGACTGCAACGCCACGGCGCGTCCCGTGCCCGAGGAGACCCTGCCCGAACGTTTCGCCCGGCAGGCGGCCCGCACCCCGCACGCCACCGCCCTTGTCGCCGGGGACGTCCGCCTGGACTACGCGACGCTCGACGCCCGCGCCGACCGCCTGGCCCGTCACCTGGTGGCGCGCGGCGCGGGCCCCGAGCGTCTGGTCGCCCTCCGGCTGCCGCGCACCGCCGACATGATCGTGGCGATCCTCGCCGTCTGGAAGGCCGGCGCCGGCTACCTGCCCCTGGACCCCGCGCTGCCGGAGGAGCGGGTGCGGTTCCTGCTGGACGACGCGCGGCCCGCGCTGGTGCTGGACGAAGCCGCACTGCGGGAGAGCGGCGACACCACCGGTGGCCCGCTCACCCCGCCCGACCCCGGCACTACTGGTGGAACGCTCCCTCCGCCGCACCCCGACACCACCGCCTACGTCATCTACACCTCCGGCTCCACCGGCCGCCCCAAGGGCGTGGCGGTGGCGCACCGGTCGGTGGCGAACCTCCTGGCGGGCCACCGCGAGGGCTTCGTCGCCGAGGCGGGCGGAGGCCCGCTGCGGGTGGCGCTGACGGCGTCGTTCTCCTTCGACACCTCGCTGGAGGGTGTGCTGCTGATGGCCGACGGCCACCCGCTGCACCTGGTCGACGAGACGACCCGGCTGGACGCCGCCGCGCTGGTCGAGTACGTCGTCGAGCACCGCATCGACTTCCTCGACCTCACCCCCACCTACCTGCGCCAGCTGCTGCCCGCCGGACTGCTCGACGACCCGCGCCACCACCCGCGCGTCCTCATGCTCGGCGGCGAGGCCGTCGGGCCCGCCCTGTGGCGGGAGCTGGCGACGCGCCCGGATGTGGCCGCGTACAACTTCTACGGGCCCACCGAGTGCACGGTCGACGCCCTGGCCTGCCGCATCGAGGGCGACGGCCGTCCGACCGTGGGCCGGCCGCTGGCCAACGTGCGCGCCTACGTCCTCGACGACCGGCTGCGACCCGTGCCGCCCGGTGTCGGCGGCGAGCTGTACCTGGCCGGTGCGCAACTGGCGCGCGGTTACACCGGACGGCCGGGGCTGACGGCCGCGCGGTTCCTGCCCGACCCGTTCGGCCCGCCCGGCACCCGCATGTACCGCACCGGCGACCTGGCCCGCTGGACCACCGACGGGCGCCTGGACTACCTCGGCCGCGCCGACGACCAGGTCAAGGTGCGCGGCCACCGCATCGAGCCCGGCGAGGTCGAGGCGGCCCTGATGGACCTGCCCGAGGTCGCCGCCGCCGCGGTCGTCGCCGTCGCCGACCCGCACGGCCACACCCGGCTCGCCGCCTGCCTCGTCCCCGCCGACCGCGACGCCCGGCCCGCCGCGGGCGAGGTGCGGGCGGCCCTGCGGCGGGTGCTGCCCGACCACATGGTGCCGTCCGCGTTCACCGTGCTCGACGCCCTGCCGATGACCGTCAGCGGCAAGGTGGACCGGCGCGCCCTGCCCATCCCCGACTTCGAGGGCGGCGAGCGCGAGCGGGAGTTCGTCGCCCCGCGCACCACCGAGGAGGAGACCCTGGCCCGCATCTGGGCCGAGGTGCTGGGCGCGCGCCGGGTCGGCGTGACGGACAACTTCTTCGAGCTGGGCGGCGACTCCATCCTCAGCATCCAGGCCGTCTCCCGCGCCCGCGCGGCCGGCCTGCACCTGACCTCGCGGGACGTCTTCCGCCACCAGACCGTCGCCGACCTCGCCGCCGCCGCGTCCGCGCGCACCGCCGAGGTGCCCGCGCCCCGGCGCCCGGCCGAACAGGGTCCGGCGCCGCTGACGCCGGTGCAGGAGTGGTTCTTCGCCACCCACGGCCCGCTGCGCCACTTCACCATGTCGATGCTGCTGGACCTGCCGCACGACCTGGACGAACCGGCACTGGAACGCGCCCTGGAGGCCCTGGCCGCCCACCACCCGGCGCTGCGCACCCGCTTCGCCCGCTCGGGGGACACCTGGCTCCAGCACCCTGGCGAGGGCCCGGCCACCGGCCTGCTCACCCGCCACAGCCTTGCCCGCGCCGCCGACCCGACGGCCGCCCGCGAAGAGGCCGCGGAGGCCGCCCGCGCCGCCCTGGACCCGGAGACCGGTGCCCTGCTGCGCGCCGCCCTGCTGTCCCGCCCCGGCGAGCGCCCGCAACTCTTCGTCGCCGCGCACCACCTGGCGGTGGACAGCGTCTCCTGGCGCATCCTCCTCGCCGACCTCGCCGAGGCCTACCGGCAGGCGGCCCGGGGCGAGACGGTCCGGCTGGAGCCCGTCCCCACGCCGTTCACCGACTGGGCCGGGCACCTCGCGCGCCGGGTGCGCGCCGGCGACCTCGACGCCGACCTGCCGCACTGGACGGCCGAGGCCGCCGAACCCCGTACCCCGCTGCCCGTGGACCGCCCCGGCACTCCGCTCGCCGGCTCGGTCCGCACCCTCGGCACCCGAGTCGACCGCGCCACTACCGAGGCCCTGCTGCGCCGGGTGCCGGCCGTCTACCGCACCCAGGTCAACGACGTGCTGCTCGGCGCGCTGAGCCGGGTCCTCGCCGACTGGACGGGCACCGAGCGGGTGACCGTCCTGCTGGAGGGCCACGGCCGCGAGGACGACACGCTGGACCTGTCCCGCACGGTCGGCTGGTTCACCGCGCAGTACCCCGTCACCCTCGCGCCCGCCGGACCGGCCGACGCGCCGGACTGGGGCGCCACCCTCAAGGCGGTGAAGGAGCGGCTGCGGGCCGTCCCCCGGCACGGCCTCAGCCACGAGGCGCTGGCCCGCCTCGGCTCGCCCGACCCGGCCGCCCGCGCCCTGCGGGACGTACCCCTGCCGCAGATCAGCTTCACCTACCACGGGCAGTGGGAGCCCGGCGACGGCGGGGACTTCACCCCGGCGGGGGAGACGCCCGGCCGCGACATCGCCCCCGACGAGCCGCTGGACCACCTGCTGGACGTCTCCGCCGTGGTCACCGGCGGCGAACTGGAGATCACCTGGCACTACAGCGACCAGGTGCACGACGAGGACACCGTCCGCGCCCTCGCCGACGCCATGACCCGCGCGCTCGCCGCCATCACCGAGCACTGCGCCCGCCCCGGCGCGGGCGGCCGCACCCCGTCCGACTTCCCGCTGGCCCGCCTCGACCAGGACCGCCTGGACCGGCTCGTCGGCGACGGCCGGGACGTCGAGGACCTCCTGCCGCTGACCCCGCTCCAGGAGGGCATGCTCTTCCACCGGCTGGTCGGCGGCCCCGACGACGTCTACGTCGACCAGGCCGGGCTGCTGCTGGACGGCGTCGCCGACCCGCACGCCTTCGCTGTCGCCTGGCAGCGCGTCACCGACCGCACGCCCGCCCTGCGCACCTGCGTGGTCTGGGAGGACGTACCCGTACCCCTCCAGGTCGTGCGCCGGGACGTACGCGTGCCGGTGACCCACCTCGACTGGCGGAACCTGGACGAGGCCGAGCGCGCCGAGCGCCTGGCCCGGCTGCGCGCCGACGACCTGGCCCGAGGCATCGACCTCGCCGCCGCGCCGCTGATGCGGCTGACGCTGGTCCGGCTGCCCGACGCCCGGCTGCACCTGCTGTGGACCTCCCACCACCTGATCCTGGACGGCTGGAGCCTGGCCCAGGTCCTGACCGAGGTGTGCGAGGAGTACGCGGCGCTCACCTCCGGCGCCGAGCCCCGGCCGCCGCTGCGGCGCCCCTTCGGCGACTACGTGCGCTGGCTCGCCGGCCAGGACCCCGACGCCGCCCGCGCCCACTGGCAGGACGTCCTCGCCGGGTTCGCCGAACCCACCCCGCTGCCCGCCGACCGCCCCCTGCGCGAAGCCCACGAGACCCGCTCCGCGGACGTGTACGCGGCAGGTCTGGACCAGGAGGCGTCGGCCCGCCTCGCGCGCACCGCACGCGAGGCCGGACTCACCCTCAACACGGTCGTCCAGGGCGCCTGGGCGCTGCTGCTGGCCCGCTACGCCGCCCAGGACGACGTGGTGTTCGGCACCACCGTCTCCGGTCGGCCCGACGACCTGCCCGGCGTCGAGTCGATGGTCGGCATGTTCATCAACACCGTCCCCACCCGCGTCCGCGTCGACCCCGCCCGCACGGCCGGCGCGTGGCTGCGCGAACTCCAGGACACCCAGGCCGAGTCGCGGCGGTTCGCGGCCGTGTCGCTGGCGGAGGTGACCCAGCTCAGCGACGTGCCGTCCGGCAGCCCGCTCTTCCACAGCATGGTCGCCTTCGAGAACTACCCCTTCGACGAGGCCCGCACGGCCGGTTCCGGGATCCGCCTGGCCGACGTGACCTCCCGCGACGCCACCAACTACCCCCTCGTGCTGCGCGCCTACCACGGCGAACGCCTCGGCTTCGACCTCGCCTACGACCCGGCCCTGTTCGACGCCGCGACCGTCCGCGCCCTCGCCGGCCGGCTGTGCCTGCTGCTCACCGAACTGGCCGACGGCACCGACCGGCCGCTGCGCGCCCTGGCCTGGACGACGGCCGGCGAACGGCGCCGGATGCTCACCGACTGGAACGGCACCGAAAGCGGGCGTCCCGCCGAGACGCTGGTGGACCTGTTCGAGGCGCAGGCCGCCCGCACCCCGGATGCCGTCGTCGTCACCCACGGAACCGAGCACCTGGACTACGCCACCCTCGACGCCCGCGCCGGCCGCCTCGCCCACCGGCTCGCCGAACTCGGCGCCGCACCCGAGCGGTTCGTCGCCCTCGCCCTGCCCCGCTCCACCGACCAGGTCGTCGCGATCCTGGCCGTACTGAAGACCGGCGCGGCCTACCTGCCGATCGACCCGAACTCGCCCGCCGACCGCATCGCCCACCTCCTCGCCGACGCCGCCGCGGTGACCCTGGTGACCACCATCGCCACCGCGGCCCGGGCCGACGGCACCGGTGTGCCCGTCCTCCTCCTCGACGACCCGGACGTGGCAGCCGACCTCGCCCGCCGCCCGGCCACCGGCCCCGCCCCGGCCCGCCGCCCGCTCCCGGAGAGCGCCGCCTACGCCATCTACACCTCCGGCTCCACCGGCCGCCCCAAGGGCGTGGTGATCCCGCACGCCAACGTCGTACGGCTGTTCACCCGCACCCGCCGGTGGTTCGACTTCGGCCCGGACGACGTGTGGACGCTGTTCCACTCCTACGCGTTCGACTTCTCCGTGTGGGAACTGTGGGGCCCGCTGCTGCACGGCGGCCGGCTCGTCGTCGTGCCCGACGAGACCGCCCGCTCCCCGGAGGACTTCCTGCGGCTGCTGGCCGACGAGCGGGTCACCGTCCTCAACCAGACCCCGTCCGCGTTCTACCCGCTCGTCCGCGCGGACGCCGAACACCCCGACATCAGCGCCCGCCTCGCGCTGCGCACGGTGATCTTCGGCGGCGAGGCCCTGGACGTCGGCCGGCTCGCCGACTGGTGGGCACGCCACCCGGCCGACGCCCCCCGCCTGGTCAACATGTACGGCATCACCGAGACCACCGTGCACGTCACCCACGCCCCGCTCGACCCCGCCACCGCCGCGAGCGGCCCCGCTGGCCCGATCGGCGTGGCCATCCCCGACCTGCGGGTGTACGTCCTCGACGCGGACCTGGCACCCGTACCCCCGGGCGCGACCGGCGAACTGTACGTGGCGGGGGAGGGCCTGGCCCGCGGCTACCTGGGCCGCCCCGGCCTGACCGCCACCCGTTTCCTCGCCGACCCGTTCGGCCCGGCCGGCAGCCGCATGTACCGCACCGGCGACCGGGCGAAGTGGCGGCCCGACGGCACCCTGGAGTATCTGGGCCGCGCCGACGCCCAGGTGAAGATCCGCGGCTACCGCATCGAGCCCGGCGAGATCGAGGCGGCCCTGCACACCCACCCCGGCGTCGCCGACACCGCCGTCGGCGTGTTCGAGGACGCCACCGGCACCCGCCGGCTCGTCGCGCACGTCGTCGGCTCCGGCGGCGCGGCCCCCTCGGCGGCCGAGCTGCGCGCCCATCTGGAACGGCTGCTGCCCGCCCACATGGTGCCCGCCGCCTACGTGCCGATGGACGCGCTGCCGCTCACCGTCAACGGCAAGCTCGACCGGCGCGCCCTGCCCGCCCCGACGGCGGACGGCTACGCCGCCGACACCGACCGGACACCGCCGCGCACGCCCGCCGAACGGGCGGTCGCCGCCGCCTGGGCGGACGTCCTCGGGGTCGAGGAGGTGCATGCCGGGGACGACTTCTTCGCGCTCGGCGGCGACTCCATCCTCGCCGTCCGCGTCACCGCCCGGCTGCGCGCCGCGTTCGGCCCCGACGTCTCCCCGAGACTGCTGTTCACCCGCCGTACGGTGGCCGCGCTCGCCGCCGAACTGGGCGAGCCGTCCCGTGATGTGTCCGCCCCCCTGGCCGACGCGATACCGGCGACCGCCCCGCACACCCCGGCGCCGCTTTCGTACGCCCAGCAACGCCTGTGGTTCCTCGACCGGTTCGAGCCCGGCAGCACCGAGTACACGACGCTGTCCGTGCTGCGCCTGCGCGGCCCGCTCGACGAGCACGCCCTGCGCACCGCCCTGGACGGCCTGGTCGCCCGGCACGAGGCGCTGCGCACCACGTTCGCCGAACAGGACGGGCAGGCGTGGCAGTCGGTGCGCCCGCCGCACCCGGCCGACCTGACCGTGGACGACCTCACCACCGCCCCCGATCCGCGCGCGGCGCTGCACGAGCTGCTGGAGCGCGAGGCGGCCACGCCCTTCGACCTGGCGGCCGGGCCGCTGCTGCGCGCCCGGCTGGCCCGCACCGCGGCCGACGAGCACGTGCTGGCCCTCGCCGTCCACCACATCGTGACCGACGGCTGGTCGCTCGGCGTCCTCGGCCGGGACCTGGGCGAGCTGTACGCGGCGGCCCGCGAAGGCCGCCGCCCCGAACTGCCGAAGCTGCCCGTCCGGTACGCCGACCACGCCGCCTGGCAGCGCGCCCGCACCGAACAGACCGAGCGGCAACTCGCCCACTGGCGCGAGAAGCTCGACGGGGTACCGCCGCTGGAGTTGCCGACCGACCGGCCGCGCCCCGCCGTCCGCACCCGGGACGGCGCGCTGGTGACCTTCACCCTGCCCGCCGAGCTGACCGACCGGCTGCGCGAGCGCGGCCGGGAAGCCGACGCCACCCTCTACATGACGCTGCTGACCGCGTGCACGGTCCTGCTCTCCCGCTGGGCCGACCAGGACGACTTCGCCGTCGGCACCGTCACCGCCGGCCGCGAGCGCACCGAACTGCACGACGTGGTCGGCATGTTCGTGAACACCCTCGTGCTGCGCAACCGGGTGGACCCCGGTGTGTCCTTCCGCGCGCTGCTGGAACAGGTCCGCGGCACCGTCCTGGACGCGTTCGCCCACCAGGACGTGCCCTTCGAGCGGCTGGTGGACACCCTCCAGCCCGAACGGGACACCAGCCGCACCCCGCTGTTCCAGGTCATGGTCGCCCTGCACAACCTGGGTGCCGAGGCCCCCGCGCTGCCGGGCCTGGACGTCGAACCGGTCCTGCCACCGGTCCGGCACGCCACGTTCGACCTCGCCTTCGACTTCGTGGAGAGCGACGGCGGCGTCACCGGCCACCTGGAGTACAACACCGGCCTGTTCGACGAGGACACCGTCCGGCGGCTGGCCGCCCGGCTGCGGCTGCTGCTGGAAGCGGCGGTGCGGGACCCCGACCGGGACGTGCGGGCGCTGGACCTGATGACCGCCGACGAGCGGCGGCGCGTCCTGCACGACTGGCAGGGGCCGCACCTCCCGGTCCCCGAGACCACCTTCCCCGCCCTGTTCGAGGCGCAGGCCGCCCGCACCCCGCACGCCACCGCCCTGGTGGCCCGGGACGCCACCCTCGACTTCGCCGCCCTCAACGAGCGCGCCAACCGGCTCGCCCACCACCTGCTCGCCCAAGGAGCCGGCCCCGAGCGGGTGGTCGCCGTACAACTGCCGCGCACCTCCGACCTGATGGCGGCGGTCCTCGCCGTCGCCAAGGCGGGCGCCACCCTGCTGTGCCTGGAGCCCGGCCTGCCCGCCGAACGCCTCGCGGGCCTCCTCGCGGACGCGGCCCCGCACACCGTGCTGACCGCCGACGCGCTGCGCGACACACCGTGGGACCGGCTGCCCGCCCACGACCCCACCGACCGCGACCGCCCGGCCCCGCTGCGCCCCGACCACGCCGCCTACATCGTCTACACCTCCGGTTCCACCGGCCGCCCCAAGGGCGTCGTCGTCGAACACCGCCACCTGGTGAACCTCGTCCACGACCACCGTGAGGGCCTCGTCGCCCCGCACACCGCGGACGGGCGGCGACTGCGCGCCGCGCTCAGCGCCTCGTTCTCCTTCGACACCTCCTGGGAGGGCCCGCTGCTGCTCGCCCTCGGCCAGGAGGTCCACCTCGTCGACGAGGACGTACGCCTGGACCCCGAGGCGTTCTGCGCGCAGATCACCGAACGCGGCCTGGACCTGGTCAACGTCACCCCGTCCTTCCTGCGCGAACTCCTCACCGCCGGACTCCTCGCCCCCGGCCGCCACCACCCGCGCGTCCTGCTCGTCGGCGGCGAGGCGACGGGCCCGGACACCTGGCGGGAGCTGTACGGCGCCGCCGAACTGGGCGTCACCGCCTACAACATGTACGGCCCCACCGAGTGCGCCGTCGACGCCACCTACGGGCGCGTCACCGACCGCCCCGACCGGCCGGTCATCGGACGGCCCGGCCGCAACCTGCGCGCCTACGTCCTCGACGCCGCCCTGCGCCCGGTGCCGCCCGGCACGCCGGGTGAGCTGTACCTCGCCGGCGCGCAGGTGGCCCGCGGCTACCTGAACCGTCCCGGCCTGACCGCGGCCCGCTTCCTCGCCGACCCGTTCGGCGCGCCGGGAGAGCGGATGTACCGCACCGGCGACCGCGCCCGCCGGGACGAGCGGGGACTGCTGGAGTTCCTGGGCCGCGCCGACGAGCAGATCAAGATCCGCGGGTTCCGCATCGAACCCGGCGAGGTCGAGGCCGCGCTGCTCGCCCACCCGGAGGTGACCGAGGCCGTCGTGACGGCACGCGAGCACGCCGGCCGGCTGATGCTCGTGGCCTACCTGGTGCCCGCCGGGGACACCGCCCCGACCGCCGACGAGCTGCGCCTCGCACTGCGGCGCACCCTGCCGGACCACATGGTCCCGGCGGCGTTCGTGCCGCTGGCCCGCATCCCGCGCACCACCAGCGGCAAGATTGACCGGCGTGCCCTGCCCGACCCGCCCGCCCAGCCCGACCCCGCCACGATGTACGTGGCACCCCGCCCCGGCACCGAGCAGACGCTGGCCGCGATCTGGGCGGACGTCCTGCGGGTCGAACGGGTGGGCGCGCGGGACAACTTCTTCGCGCTCGGCGGCGACTCCATCCTCAGCATCCAGATCGTCTCCCGGGCCCGCCAGGCCGGACTGGCGCTGACCACCAAGGACGTCTTCCGCCACCAGACCGTCGCCGAACTCGCCCTGCGCGTCACCGAGACGGCGCCGGTGACGGCGGAGACTGCCGCGGCGCCGGAGGCCGCACCCGCCGAGGCACCGCTGACGCCCATCCAGCGCTGGTACCTCGACGGCCGCCGCCCCGGCGACCCACTGCGCTTCACCATGTCGCAGCGTCTGGAACTCGCCCCCGGAACCGACCTGTCCGCACTGCGCACCGCCGTGGACGCCCTCGTACGCCACCACCCGGCCCTGCGCACCCGCTTCCGCCACACCGAGGACGGCTGGCGTCAGGAGGTCCTGCCCGACGTCCCGGACGGCATCGTCACCCACCACGACGTGACCGCCCTCGACGGCCCCGCCCTTCAGACCGAGGCGGCCCGCCTCGCGGACGAGGCCCGCACCTGCCTCGACCCGGCCGAGGGCCGGGTGGTGCGCGTCCTGCTCTTCGACCGCGGCCCGCACCTGCCCGCACAACTGCTCGTCATCGTCCACCACCTGGTGGTGGACGGCGTCTCCTGGCGGATCCTGCTGGCCGACCTGGAGACCGCCCACCGGCAGGCCGCGACGGGACACCCCGTCGACCTGCCCCCGGCCACCACCGCGTACGGCCACTGGGCGGCCCGGCTGGAGGCGCACACCCGCTCCGGAGCCCTGGACGGCGACCTCGCCCACTGGCGGCACACCACGTCGGCCCCCGCCGGCCTGCCCGCGGGCCGGCCCGGCGCCAACACCCACGGCACCGCCGCCACCGTCACCGTCGAACTGGAGCCGGAGACGACCCGGGCCCTGCTGCGCCAGGTCCCGGAGGTCTACCGCACCCAGGTCAACGACGTCCTGCTCAGCGCCCTCGGCCGCACCCTGGCGCGCTGGTGCGGGCGGGAGAGCGTGCTGGTCGGGGTGGAGGGCCACGGCCGCGAGGACCTCTTCGACGACGTGGACCTGTCCCGGACGGTCGGCTGGTTCACCGCCGAGTTCCCCCTCGCGCTGACCGTCGCCCCCGACGCCGGCTGGCACGACACCCTGCGTTCGGTCAAGGAACAGCTGCGCGCGGTGCCCTTGCACGGCCTGAGCCACGGCGCGCTGCGCCACCTCCTGCCCGACAGCCCACTCGCCGGTGCTCCCGCACCACAGGTCGGCTTCAACTACCACGGCCAGTGGGACGCCGACGGCGGCGGCAGTGGCCTGTACGGCGCCGCCCTGCCCCCGGCCGGCTCCGACACCGATCCCGGCGCCCCCCGGCCCTACCTGCTGGACATCACCGGCGTGGTCCAGCACGGCCGGCTCGAACTCGGCTGGACCTACCCACCGGCCGTCTACGACGAGCCCACCGTCCGCGCGCTCGCCGAGGAGATGTGCGCGGCGCTGCGCGAGATCGCGGCCCACTGCGCCCGCCCGGACGCGGGCGGCCGTACCCCGTCGGACTTCCCGCTCGCCGGGCTCGGCCAGCCGGAGCTGGACCGTCTCGTGGGCGACGGCCGGCACGTCGCGGACGTCCTGCCGCTGACGCCCCTCCAGGCCGGGATGCTCTTCCACGGTCTGGTGGACACGGCGGGCGCCTACTTCGACCGGGTGGCCGTACGGCTGTCCGGGGTGACCGATCCGCACGTCTTCGCCGCCGCCTGGCAGCAGGTCGCCGACCGCACCGAGGCCCTGCGCACCAGCGTCCACTGGCAGGCCCTGCCGCACCCCGTCCAGGTCGTGCACCGGCACGTGGACCTGCCCGTCACCCACCTCGACTGGCGGCACCTGACGCCCGAGCAACGCGCACGGGAGACCGAGGAACTGCTGGCCGCCGACCGCGCGGCGGGCATGGACCTGACCACCGCACCCCTCACCCGCATCACCCTGGCCGCGCTGCCCGGCGACGAGATCCTGCTGCTGTGGTCCTCCCACCACCTGATCCTGGACGGCTGGAGCACCGGACAGCTCCTCACCGAGGTGTGCGAGCGCTACGCCGCGCTCACCGGCGGCCGTGCGGCCCCCGCACCGGTCCGGCGCCCGTTCGCCGACTTCCTGCGCTGGCTGCGCGACCAGGACGAGAAGGCCGCCGAGGACCACTGGTCCGCTCTCCTCGCCGGCTTCCCGGCCCGCACCCCGCTGCCGTACGACCGCCCACCGGCCGAGCGGCACCGCGCCCGCGCCGCCGCCGTGGCGCACCGGCAGCTGGACGCCCACGGCTCGGCACGGCTGCGCCAGACGGCGGCCCGGGCCGGGCTCACGGTGAACACCGTGGTCGAGGGCGCCTGGGCGCTGCTGCTGGCCCGGCACGCCGGCCGTGACGACGTCGTGTTCGGCACCACCGTCTCCGGGCGCCCGGCCGAACTGCCCGGCGTGGAGTCGATGATCGGCATGTTCATCAACACCGTGCCCACCCGTGTCCGGGTGGCGGGCGGGGGAGCGGCGTCCTGGCTGCGGGAGGTGCAGGAGCGGCAGAGCGAGGCCCGCCGCTTCGACTTCCTCGCCCTGCCGCGCATCCAGGCGCTGAGCGAGGTCCCGGCCGGCGAAGCACTGTTCGACAGCATGGTGGTGTTCGAGAACTACCCCGTCGACGAGTCCGCCACCGCCCGCACGGGCGTGGGGGTGGCGGAGGTACGCGCCGACGACGCGCCGACCTTCCCGCTGTGCCTGCGCGCCCACCTCGGCGACCGGCTCGGCATCGACCTCGCCTACGACGCCGCCCTGTTCGACGCGGACACGGCCGAACGTCTCGCCGACCGGCTCGCGACCGTCCTGACCGCCCTCACCGACGCCATCGAGGCCGACGCCGACCTGACCGGCCTGGAGGCACTGACCGAGGACGACCACGCCCTGCTGGCGCGGTGGAACACCACCGCCCGGCCGACGGCACCGCACAGCCCCGTCGGACTCTTCGCCGAGCAGGCCCGCCGCACCCCGGACGCGCCCGCGCTGCGCGACGGCGGCACCGTGCTGACGTACCGCCACCTGAACGACTGGTCCGACGCCGTGGCCTCCCGGCTCCTCGCCGACGGCCTGCGCGCCGAGCACCGGGTGGCGCTGTCGATGGACCGCTGCGCCGAACTCGTCGTCGCCCAGCTCGCCGTCCTCAAGGCGGGCGGCGCCTACGTCCCGGTGGACGCCCGCGCCCCCGAGGACCGGCGGCGCGCACTGATCGACCGGGCGGGCGCCACGGCCGAGCTGACCGCCGCCGACGTCGCCGCCGCACGCACCCGCGTGCCGGGTGCGCCCGCGGCCGCTCCCGCGGACCCCGACCGGCTCGCGTACGTGATGTTCACATCCGGGTCGACCGGAGAGCCGAAGGCGGTCGCGGTACGACACCGTGACGTGGCCGCCCTCGCCACCGACAGCCGCTTCACCGGCGGGGTGTGCGACCGGGTGCTGCTGCACTCCCCGGTGGCCTTCGACGCCGCCACCTTCGAGGTGTGGGCGCCCCTGCTCACCGGCGGCTGTGTCGTCGTGGCGCCCCCGCGGCCGCTGGACGCGGCACTGCTGCGCGGCCTGGTCCGCGACGGCGGCCTGAGCGCGCTGTGGCTGACCGCCGGCCTCTTCCGGCTGCTGGCGCAGGACGCGCCGGACTGCTTCACCGGTCTGCGCCAGGTGTGGACCGGCGGTGACGTCGTGCCCGCCGCGGCCGTGCGCCGCGTCCTGGCCGCCTGCCCCGGCCTGACCGTCGTGGACGGCTACGGCCCCACCGAGACGACGACATTCGCGACGTCCTTCGCGCTGGCCGACGCGAGCGCCGTCCCCGACACCGTGCCCATCGGCCACCCGCTCGACGACCTGCGCGTGCACGTCCTCGACGGCCGGCTGCGGCCCGTACCGCCGGGCTGCGCCGGCGAGCTGTACATCGCCGGCGAGGGCGTGGCGCGCGGCTACCTGGGCCGTCCCGGCGCCACCGCGGCCCGCTTCCTCGCCGACCCGGCCGGCCCGCCCGGCACCCGGATGTACCGCACCGGCGACCTGGCCCGCCGCCGCCCCGACGGCACCGTCGAGTTCCTGGGCCGCGCCGACGACCAGGTGAAGATCCGCGGCTTCCGCGTCGAACCCGGCGAGGTGGAGGCGGCCCTGGCCGCGCACCCCGGCGTCACGGACGTGGCGGTGGTGGCCCGCGAGGAGGGGCCCGGCTCCCGCCGCCTGGTGGCCTACGTGGTCGGCACCGAAGACGCCACCGCCCTGCGGCAGTTCGCCCGCCGCTCGCTGCCCGACTACCTCGTCCCGTCGGCGTTCGTCACCCTGCCGGCGCTGCCGCTCAGCCGCAACGGCAAGGTCGACCGGGCGGCGCTCCCCGCGCCGCAGCTCGCGAGCGGCGACCCGCAGGACGCGCCGGGCGAGCCGCGCACCGACGCCGAGCGGCGCGCCGTGGAGGTCTTCGCCGACGTCCTCTCCGTGCCGCGCCCCGGCGTGGAGGACGACTTCTTCCAGATGGGCGGGGACTCCATCCTCAGCATCCGGCTGGCCGCCCGCCTGTCCGAGGCGTTCGGCACCGACCTGTCCCCGCGTGAGGTGTTCACCCACCCCACCCCCGCCGCCCTCGCCGCCCTGCTCACCGCCGGCGGTTCCGGCGAGGCCCCGCCCGCCGCGATCGTCCCGGTTCCCCGTGACATGCCCGCCCCGATGTCGTACGCCCAGCAACGCCTGTGGTTCCTCCAGGAGTTCGCGCCGGGCAGCGGGGAGTACGTCACCGCGCTGGCCCTGCGGCTGCGCGGCCGGCTGGACGTGCCCGCCCTCACCGCCGCCCTGCGCGCCCTGGTCGAGCGGCACGAGGCGCTGCGCACCACCTTCGACGCGGTGGACGGCCACGGTGTGCAGATCGTCCACCCGGCGCGGGAGGTGCCCCTGACCCTGCACGACCTGTCGGCGCTCGCGGAGAGCGACCGCGCGGCCCGGCTGGCGGAACTGCTGGAGGCCGAACGCGCCCGCACCTTCGACCTGCGGCACGGCCCGCTCCTGCACACGGGCCTGATCAGGCTCGCGGACGACGAGCACGTCCTGACGCTGACCTTGCACCACATCGTCACCGACGGCTGGTCCACGGGAGTGCTCACCGCAGACCTCGCCCACTTCTACCGCGCACGACTCGGCGCCGGTCAGGACCCGTTGCCGCCGCTGCCCGTGCAGTACGCCGACTACGCGCACTGGCAGCGCGGGCGCGGCACGGACGACCACCTCGCGTACTGGAAGGAGCACCTGGCCGGCCTGGAGACACTGGACCTGCCCACCGACCGGCCGCGCCCGGCGGTGCGCACCCACGACGGCGCCACCGTGCGCCTCGTCCTGCCCCGCGGCACCACCCGCCGCCTCGCCCGGGTCGGCCGGGACCGGCAGGCCACACTGTTCACCACGCTGGTCGCCGCCGCGCAGGCCTACCTGGCCCGCCTGACCGGCGGCGAGGACATCGCCGTCGGCACGGTCACCTCCGGCCGGGACCGCGCCGAGACCCAGCACCTCGTCGGGTTCTTCGTCAACACCCTCGTCCTGCGCTCCCGCGTCGAACCCGGCCGTCCCTTCCACGAGTTCCTCAGCGAGGTGCGCGCGACCGTCCTGGACGCCTTCGCCCACCAGGAGGCGCCGTTCGAGCAGGTCGTGGACGCGGTGCAGCCGGTCCGCGACACCAGCCGCACCCCCCTGTTCCAGGTCATGGTGGTGCTGCAGAACGCCCCGGCCGCCGCCCTCGACCTGCCCGGCATCGAGGTCACCGACGTCGACACCGAGCTGCGGCACGCGGCGTTCGACCTCACCCTGGAGTTCGCCGAGACCGGCACCGGGGAACTGCACGGCGTCCTCACCTACAACACCGACCTGTTCGACCCGGCCACTGCGGAACGCATGGCCGACCAGCTCGGCACGCTCCTGACCGCCGTCGCCGACGACCCCGGCCGCCCCCTGGGCGCCCTGCCCCTGGCCACCGACGAGACGCTCAAGGCCGTCCTCGACCAGGGACGCGGCACCGCCCGCCCGGTCCCGGCGGCGACCCTGTCCGAGCTGTTCGAACGGCAGGCCGCCCACACTCCCGACGCCGTCGCCCTGGCCGACGCCGACGGCCGAGAACTGACGTACGCGCAGGTCGAACGCGCCGCGAACCGGCTGGCGCACCGGCTCATCGCCCAGGGAGTGGGACCCGAGCGGATCGTGGCGCTCGCCCTTCCCCGCAGCGCGGAGACGGTGGTGGCCCAGCTCGCCGTCACCAAGGCCGGCGGCGCCTTCCTGCCCGTCGACCCGGACTACCCCGAGCAGCGCCGGGAGTTCATGCTGCGCGACGCGGGCGCCTGGCTCGTCCTGGACGACCCCGCCGCCGTACGGAACGCGGACGGCCCGGACACGGCGCCCACCGACGCCGACCGCACGGCCCCGCTGACCGTCGACCACCCCGCGTACGTGATCTACACGTCCGGCTCCACCGGCACCCCCAAGGGTGTCACGGTGACGCACCGCGGTCTGGCCGCGTTCGCCACGGCCGCCGCCGAACGCTACGACGCGGGCGCCGGCGACCGCGTCCTGCAGTTCGCCTCGCCCAGCTTCGACGCCTCGGTGCTGGAGCTGTGCGTGTCCCTGCTCAGCGGAGCCACCCTGCTCACCGGGGAGGAAGGCCCTCTCGTCGGCGAACGGCTCGCCCAGGTCCTCGCCGCGCGGCGCGTCAGCCATACGCTGATCCCGCCGGCCGCCCTCGCCACCGTCGCCCCCGAGACCGCCGACGCCCTGCCGCACCTGCGCACCCTCATCGTCGGCGCCGAGGCCTGCCCGCCCCACCTCGTCGAACGGTGGGCCCCCGGCCGACGGATGATCAACTCGTACGGCCCGACCGAGGCCACCGTCGTCGCCACCTGGACCGGCCCGCTCGCCCAGGGCACCGGCGCCCCACCCATCGGACGCCCGGCCGGCGCCACCCGCGTCCACGTCCTCGACGCGGCGCTGCGCCCCGTCCCGCCCGGCGTCACCGGCGAACTGTACGTGGCCGGGCCCGGACTGGCCCGCGGCTACCTCAACCGGCCCGGCCTGACCGCCGCCCGGTTCATCGCCGACCCGTTCGGCGCGCCCGGAGAGCGCATGTACCGCACCGGCGACCTGGCCCGCTGGGACACCAACGGCGAACTGCGTTTCGCCGGACGCGCCGACGACCAGGTCAAACTGCGCGGCTTCCGCATCGAACCCGGGGAGATCGAGAGCGCGCTGCGCCGCAGCCCGCGGGTGCGCGACGCGGTCGTCACCGTACGCGGCGGCAGCGACCCGCACGGCCGCTCCGGGGGACGGCTGATCGCCTACGTCGTACCCGCCGAGGGCACCCCCGGGGAACTGCCGGCTCCGGAGCTGCGCGACCACCTCGCCGGGCTGCTCCCGCCGCACATGATCCCCTCGGCGTTCGTGCCGCTCGCCGGCCTGCCGCTCACCCCGAACGGCAAGACGGACCGGGGCGCCCTCCCCGAGCCCGGCCCCACCCACACCGCCACCGGGCTGCACACGCCACCGCGCACCGACACCGAACGCCGCATCGCCCGCATCTGGTCCGACGTCCTCGGCATAGCGGACGTCGGCGCGCACGACAACTTCTTCCACCTCGGCGGCGACTCCATCCTGAGCATGCAGGTCGTCTCCCGGCTGCGCCGCGACGGACTGCACGTGACCACCCGGGACCTGTTCACCCACCAGACGGTCGGCGAGCTGGCCGGCGTCGTCACCGGCGCCCCGCAGCACTCCGGGGACGAACCGGTGACCGGGGACGTGCCGCTCACCCCCATCCAGCAGTGGTTCCTGACCAGCCCGCGCGCCAGCCACGACCACTTCAACCAGTCACTGCTCCTGGAACTCACCGCCGAGGTGGACGCCGCCGCCCTGGAAACGGCCCTGAACGCCCTGCTCGACCACCACGACGCCCTGCGCATGCGCTTCACCGCCGGCCAGGACGGCTGGCAGCAGTTCAACCCGCCGCCGTCCGACACCGACCGCGACCGGCTCCTGACCCGCCACGACCTGAGCGGACTGGCCTCCGCCGAGGCCGACGCGGCGATGGAGAAGGCCGCCGACGAACTGCACACCGGCTTCGACCTGGCGCGCGGCCCGCTGCTGCGGGCGGCCCTGTTCACCGGCGACGCCGACCGGCCCGCCTTCCTCCTCCTGGTCGCCCACCACCTGGTCGTGGACGCCGTGTCCTGGCGCATCCTGCGCGACGACCTGGAGGCCGCCTACGGCCAGGCCGCCCAGGGCGAACCGGTGACGCTGGGGGAGCGCACCACCTCCTACCGCGACTGGGCCCGCGGCCTCGCCGCGCATGTCGCGGCCGGCGCCCTCGACGACGAACTGCCCTACTGGGAACGAGCAGTGAACGCCGCACCACTGCCCACCGAGACACCGGTCGGTCCGCATGCGGCGGTCGTCGACACCCTCACCGTCGAACTGGACGAGGCGGACACCGAGGCCCTGCTGCGCGCCGCGCCGACCGCCTACCGCACCCGCGTCAACGACGTGCTGCTCGCCGCTCTCGCCCTGGCCCTGGCCCGCTGGACCGGCCGCGAGGAGGTCCGCCTGGACCTCGAGGGACACGGCCGCGAGGACATCCTCGACGACGTGGACCTGACCCGCACGGTCGGCTGGTTCACCACCGTCCACCCGGTCGCCCTCCATGTTCCCGAACCCGCCGACCTGGGCCCCGGCCGGGACTGGCGGAGCCTGGTGAAGTCGGTGCGCCGCCAGCTTCGCGCCGTACCCGGCAACGGCCTCGGCTTCGGCGCCCTGCGCACCTTCGGCCCGGCCGAGGTGCGCGAACGGCTCGGCCGGGCAGCGCAGGGGCAGGTCGTCTTCAACTACCTCGGACAGTGGGACGCCCGCCCCGAGAAGGCGGGCGACGGCCTGGTGCGCGCCGAGCACGGCTCGTTCGGCCGCCACCACGACCCGCGCGACAGCGGCTCCCACCCGCTGGAGATCGTCGGCGCGGTGCAGGGAGGCCGGCTGTCCTTCACCTGGCACCACCGGCCCGCCCTGCACGCCACCGCCACCGTGTGCGCCGTCGCCGAGGACTTCGCCCGGGCTCTGCGCCACATCGCCCACCACGCCCGCCACCGCCGGTGACGCCCCGCCTCGCGGCCCGCGCCCCACCGCCGCGGACACACCACCAACCCCTTCCCAGCCCCCTTCACCACCCGATCACCAACCGAGAGAGCGAGACCGCCGGACATGGACGAGAACACCCGCTACCAGGTGCTGCGCAACGACGAGGAGCAGTACTCGCTGTGGCCTGTCGACATCGAGGTGCCCGCCGGCTGGCAGCCCGTCGGTAAGGAGGGCACGGAGGCGGAGTGCTCCGCCTACGTCGACGAGGTCTGGACCGACATGCGTCCCCGCAGCCTGCGGGAGCGCATGGAGAACGCCGAAGCCTGACGCGCTCGCCGGCGCAACAGAGGACCGGGCCGGGGTACGTCCCTGCCGCGTACCCCGGCCCGGTTCCACCCTCCTTCCCGCATGTCCCGAGGAGCCTGCATGACCACACCGGTCCCGGTCCTGCACACCGAACGACTCACGTTCCGCCCCTACCGCCCCGAGGACGAGGACGCCTTCGTGGAGCTGCTGCGCGACGAGGAGGTCTGCCGCTGGATGGGCCAGGAACGCGTCCCCGAGGGGGACATCCGCACGCTGTTCCGCGCCCTCCTC
Organism: Streptomyces sp. NPDC052687; assembly: GCF_040678395.1. Classification (NCBI taxonomy): domain Bacteria; kingdom Bacillati; phylum Actinomycetota; class Actinomycetes; order Kitasatosporales; family Streptomycetaceae; genus Streptomyces; species Streptomyces sp. NPDC052687. Next base: position 84,829 of record NZ_JBFATR010000029.1, read on the forward strand.
ACCGACATCTACCCGCAACGCCGGTTCGACGTATGGGGGGTGTGGCAGGGGGAGACATTCGTCGGGCACGCGGAGGTGAAGAAGACCGGCAACGTCGACGGACACGAGCTGATCGCCGCCCTCGCGCCCCCGTACTGGGGCCGGGGCCTGGGCACCGAAGTGGTCCGCGGCCTGCTGCGCCATGCCGCCGACAACCTGGGCCTGAAGGAGGCCTACGGCATGGTCGGCGCCGACAACGCCCCCAGCCTGGCCATGTGCCGCCGCCTGGGCTTCCGGCACGTACGGGACGTGACCGGCGACGACGGCACCGTGACCAAGCTGCTGGTGATCTCGACGACAGACGCGTAACGGCCGGGCAACCGGCCGGCCTGGCGCCAGTCGGCTGACATGCACGGTCGGCAGGACCCCGCTGTGCCCGTGGTGCCGACGGGCGGGCCAGCCGTGGTCGTCGCACATCCCCGGCAGAGCCTGCCCGTCCGACTCCCGCAAGGCTGCTCTGGCTACGGGATCGCGCCGCTGTGGCTTGGCTTGCCGGGACGATCAACGCCGGCCGGGTCCTTGCCGGTATCGCGGAGGGCGCCATCACCTGCCGCACGACGCTGATCGGCGACTACTGCTCCATCCGCCGGGGCGGGGCAGAACCTGGCCCCGCGGACCATGTGCGCGTCCGCCCCGGCCACCGCGTTCCTGCTGCTCGGCGGCGCCGCTGATGGCGGTCGCGCGGCCCGGCACGGCCCACCGGACCGGAACGGACGCCCTCCGGGCGGAGCGGCCAACCGACGGGCGTTCCTCTCGCGGCGGCCGGCGGGCGTCCGCGCCCTGACCTTCTTCGGCCGGACGGTCTTGTGCACCCTTCCCGCGGAGATGGCGTACTTGCTGGACGGCGGTCGCGTTGCGCCAGCGCAAATATGCGTACAGCCGCTCCAGCCGCTCGCGGTGTGCGTCGGCGAACGCGGCCAGCCGCCCGGCGTAGCCGGCGCGCCGCCCCGCGTTCATGGTGGCGAGGACAGCGCCGAGCACCTGGTCGGAGATCTCGGGGTCGAGGTCGGAGTCCGCGGCGAACGAGCGGTACAGCGGCATGACCGCCACCTTCGCCCGCTCGACCTGTACGCGAATGACGCGGGGGCGGGCGTCCGCCGAGCGGTCCGCTTGGTGCGCGGCGACGGCTTCCTCCAGGGCCCGTCCGGCCAGCTCGCCGAGGGCGTCGGCCGCGGCTCGGGCGCCGTCGAGTCACCCGGCGTCGTACAGCTCGCCCTTCCCTGCCGAAGGGCCGCGCATCCCGTCAGCCCGGACGCTCTCGTGCGCGAGGGCGAGCGCGCCGGCCTCCACCGGACCGCTCAGCTCCGCCGCGTCGCCCGGGCCGACCCCAGCATGATCGCGCACCCGGTGCCCCGGGCGGGCGGAAAGCCCGGCTACCGCTCGGAGCCCTCCTCCGGGACCGGGTGGATCCTGGTGAAGGTCGCTCCGCAGCGGCAGGCTGAGTGCTCCACCAGCTCTCCGCTCTCGCTCACCGCCAGACCCTGGCTGATACGGACGTGCACGTGCTCGGCCATGTGCGGATTTCCTTCCCGTGGGCCCGCCGACTCGCAGGCGGTCCGACAGACCCATGCTCCGCACCGGAACGGGTCCCGCGTAGGAGTCGCGTCACACTTCGGGACGCAAACCGGAAAGACTTCCGCAACGAGCCTCCCCGCCGCCCGCGACAGGAAATGCCCGCACGCAAACCGGGCATACTGGCAGTGGGTAGGGAGGTGAGTGCCATGCCCGGGAAGCGACCGCCACGCGACCACTACGCGGTCCTCGGTGTGCCGCGCTCCGCCTCCGCCCGCGAGATCACCGTCGCGTACCGCAGGCTGGTGCGCGCGCTGCACCCGGACACGGCGCCCCGGGACCCGGCGGTCCCGGACGACCTCGCCGCCGTCCTCGCCGCCTACGACACGCTCCGCGACCCCGGGCGCCGCGCGGC
>NZ_JBFATR010000030.1:0-85263 GCF_040678395.1 Streptomyces sp. NPDC052687
ATCCTGGCACCGATCGGGCCAGAGGTTCCCTCCGCCACTCCCAGGCCCCTTGAGGCTGGTGTGACTTGGAGGGCCCGCCACTTCGGGGCGGCCCGGAAGGGCACCCCCTGATACCGCGGCCCCCGCTGCCACCGCTGCCTCGTCGAGGCGGTCCGGAGGGGCCCCTCCCGGCGCCGTCGCCGTGCCGAGGTGCCCCAGGCGCGTGCCGCCCGGCACCATCGGCGTCGTGCCGACGTGCCCCAGGGGTGCTCTTCGTGCTGTGCCCACCGTCGCCACCCGCCCAGTCCCGTGTTCTCGATTGTGCGCTTATCCGCTGATACATCGCCATACCCGGTCACTTCGGAAGTTCCGCCCCCGCTCACGCCGATGGCACGCGCGGAGGGCGCCGAATGCGCCGATCGGCGCAGGCCCGTGGTTCGGCGGAGCACCTCCGGGTACCCGGCCCGCGCCAACCGCAGGACGGGCCCCCGGGGCGCGAGAGAGGGAGCGCGGACGATGAGGGCAGTGACATGGCAGGGCAAGCGGAAGATCAGCGTGGAGAACGTGCCCGATCCACGGATCGAGGAGCCGACGGACGCGATCATCCGCGTCACCTCCACCGGGCTGTGCGGCTCGGATCTGCACCTGTACGAGGTGCTCACCCCGTTCATGACCCCCGGCGACATCCTCGGCCACGAACCGATGGGCATCGTCGAGGAGGTCGGCGCCGGAGTGCCCGACCTGAAGGCCGGCGACCGGGTCGTGGTCCCGTTCCAGATCGCCTGCGGCAACTGCTGGATGTGCCTGAACGCGCTCCAGACCCAGTGCGAGACCACCCAGGTCAACGCCGAGGGCATGGGCGCCGCCCTGTTCGGCTACACCCGTCTGTACGGCGCGGTCCCCGGCGGCCAGGCCGAGTACCTGCGGGTCCCGCAGGCGCAGTACGGCCCGATCAAGGTCCCCGAGGGCCCGCCGGACGACCGTTTCGTCTACCTCTCCGACGTGCTGCCCACCGCGTGGCAGGCGGTGGCCTACGCCGACGTCCCGCAGGGCGGCAGCGTCGCCGTCCTCGGCCTCGGGCCCATCGGCGACATGGCCTGCCGGGTCGCCCAGGTGCGCGGCGCCGGCCGGGTGTTCGGCGTGGACCTGGTCCCCGAGCGGCTGGAGCGGGCGCGGGCGCGCGGCGTCGAGACGTACGACCTGAAGAGCTTCGACAGCGCGAAGGACCTGGTCGCCGCGATCCGCGACGAGACCGACGGGCGGGGCCCGGACGCCGTGATCGACGCGGTGGGCACCGAGGCGCACGGCAGCGCCGCCGCCAAGCTTACCCAGCAGGCCGCGGCGCTGCTGCCGCGGTCCATCGGCGGCCCGTTGGCGGAGCGCTTCAGCGTGGACCGGCTCGCCGCCCTGCACACCGCGATCGAGCTGGTCCGCCGCGGCGGCACCCTGTCCGTCGTCGGTGTCTACGGCGGCATGGCCGACCCGCTGCCCATGCTGACCCTGTTCGACAAGCAGCTCCAGATCCGCATGGGGCAGGCCAACGTCCGCCGCTGGACCGACGAGATCATCCCGTACCTCACGGACGAGGACCCGCTCGGCGTCGACGACTTCGCCACCCACCGCGTCCCGCTGGACGACGCCCCGCACGCCTACGAGATGTTCCAGCGCAAGCGGGACGGCGCGGTCAAGGTGCTGATGACGCCCTGAGCCTCACGGCGCCCCTTCGAGGCGTCATGGGCGCACGCCTCACGCCTCACGCCTCGCCGAAGATCTCCGCGAGGTCGTACCGCACCGGCTCCTCCAGCTGGGCGTACGTGCAGCTCTCCGGGGCCCGGTCCGGGCGCCAGCGGCGGAAACGGGCCGTGTGCCGGAAGCGGGCGCCGTTCTCCATGTGGTCGTACGCCACCTCCGCGACCCGCTCCGGACGCAGCGGCACCCACGACAGGTCCTTCTTGCCCGACCAGCGGCTCGGCGCGCCGGGCAGCCGGGCCGACTCGTGGGCGGCCTCCTCGGCCCACGCCGCCCACGGATGCCCCGCGACGTCCTCCATGCGCAGCGGCTCCAGCTCCTCCACCAGCAGGGCCCGCTGCCGCATCGGGAACGCGGCGGACACTCCCACGTGCTGGAGCGCGCCCCGGTCGTCGTACAGCCCGAGCAGCAGCGAGCCGACCACCGGGCCGCTCTTGTGGAGGCGGTAGCCGGCGACGACCACGTCCGCGGTCCGCTCGTGCTTGATCTTGTACATGGCGCGCTCGTCCTGGCGGTACCGCAAAGCCCGGGGCTTGGCGATCACCCCGTCCAGGCCCGCCCCCTCGTACTGCTCGAACCACTGCCGCGCCACCTCGATGTCGGTCGTCGCCGGCGCCACGTGCACCGGCGGCGTCGTCTGCGACAGCGCCCTGACCAGCAGCGCGCGCCTGTCTTCCAGCGGCACGTCCAGCAGGGACTCGTCGTCGAGGGCCAGCAGGTCGAAGGCCACGAAGGAGGACGGCGTCTTCTCCGCCAGCATCCGCACCCGCGAGTCGGCCGGATGGATCCGCTCGGTGAGCGCGTCGAAGTCCAGCCGCCCCTCCCGCGCGATCACGATCTCCCCGTCCAGCACGCACCGCGCGGGCACCCGCTCCCTGAGTGCCGCCACCAGCTCCGGAAAATACCTGGTCAACGGCTTCCCGGTCCGGCTGCCCAGCTCCACCTCGTCCCCGTCCCGAAACACGATCGCCCGGAACCCGTCCCACTTCGCCTCGTAATGCATGTCCGGCGGAATCCTCGCCACGGACTTGGCGAGCATCGGCTTCACGGGCGGCATGACCGGCAGATCCATGGTCCGACTCTAGGAGCGCCCCCAGCCGCCCGCCCGTCGAGCGATCCGGCCGGGAGCCGCCCCGGAACCGCCGCGTGATCACCCGTACGGGGCAATCACCGCCGAACCCCGGCACACGAGGCCACACCCGAGCACACTGCCCCTCACACACCCGATCACTCAGGAGTCCCGCATGGCCACCAACCCGTACTTCGACACCCCTCTCACCCCGCCGCGGCCCCGCATGTTCCAGCACCCGGCGGCAAAGGTGATCTGGACGCTCGTCCCGGTCGTCACCCTGGGCCTGTGTGCCGCGGTGCCCTTCGTTGTCGCGGCGGTCAAGGGTGTGGTGAAACCGTGGCTGGCGGTCGTCTACGTCGTCGGCGAGATCGCCATCATGGGCGTTGCCCTGGCGATCGACCCGGGCAACGAAAGCGAGAGCCCGCTCGCCGGGTTCCTGCTGATGATCCTGATGATCACGGCCGCCACGCACACGGCGCTGCTCGACAGCGAGAAGGTGAGCGTGGGCAAGTAGCCTGACTCCCCGCGGGGCGACGGGCGTCCGGTATGCGAGAAAAGTGCCGCACGCCTACCGTGGCTGCATGGGTGAAGCGGTGGAACTCGACGTGGGTGGGCGGACCGTGCGGCTGACCAACCCGGACAAGGTGTTCTTTCCCGAGCGCGGGTTCACCAAGCTGGACCTCGCCCGGTACTACATCGCCGTCGGCCCCGGGATCCTGCGCGCCCTGCGGGACCGGCCCACCACGCTGGAGCGCTACCCCGACGGGGTGGGCGGTGAGTCGTTCTTCCAGAAGCGGGCGCCCAAGAGCATGCCCGACTGGATTCCCACCGCGCACATCACCTTCCCCAGCGGACGCACCGCCGACGAGATGTGCCCGACGGAGGAGGGCGCGGTCGTGTGGGCCGCGCAGTACGGCACCCTCACCTTCCACCCCTGGCCGGTGCGCCGGGACGACGTCGACCGGCCCGACGAACTGCGCATCGACCTCGACCCGCAGCCCGGCACCGACTACGACGACGCGGTCCGTGCCGCCCACGAACTGCGGGCCGTGCTGGAGGAGTTCGGCGGGCTGCGCGGCTTTCCGAAGACCTCAGGCGGGCGCGGACTGCACGTCTTCGTGCCCATCGAGCCCCGCTGGACCTTCACCCAGGTCCGGCGCGCCGCCATCGCCGTCGGACGGGAGATGGAGCGGCGGATGCCGGACCGGGTGACCATCAAGTGGTGGAAGGAGGAGCGCGGCAACCGCATCTTCCTGGACTACAACCAGACCGCCCGCGACCGCACCATCGCCTCCGCCTACTCCGTACGGCCCCGCCCGCACGCCCCCGTCTCGGCGCCGCTGCGCTGGGAGGAGGTCGGCGAGGCCCACCCCCGGGACTTCGACCTCGCGACCATGCCCGCGCGCTTCGCCGAGGCCGGCGACGTGCACGCGGACATGGACGAGCACCGCTACTCCCTCGACGCCCTGCTCGACCTCGCCCGCCGTGACGAACACGACCACGGGCTGGGGGACCTGCCGTACCCGCCGGAGTATCCGAAGATGCCGGGGGAGCCCAAGCGGGTACAGCCGAGCCGGGCGAAGAGGACCTGACCTGCCAGGCCTTCTGTCCGGCCTCCTCGCCTCCTAGAGTTCCCTGATCCTGATGTCGCGGTACGAGATCACGTCCGTCGTGCCGTGCACCTGGAGCCCGATGTAGCCGGAGGCGAACCGCCGCCCGTCGGTGCCCGGGTCGTCGGCGCGCGGCGGGCTGAACTCCTGGCCGCCGGTGTTGTCGAACTCGTTGATCAGCACGCCGTTGCGGTAGACCGAGTAGTGCTGGTCCACCACCCGGATCTCGTAGTCGTTCCAGGTGCCCTTCTGGGTGACGCCGGCCCCGGCCAGGCCGACCCGGTCGAAGCCGTAGACCGACCCGGTCTTGTACATGTCGCCGTCGGGCCGGTCGAGCACCTGCACCTCGTGCCCGTACTTGATGGCGACCCACTCCGGCCGCGGCTCCTCGGGATGGTCGTGGACCCACGGGAACCGCACGAAGACACCGGAGTTGGCGTTGCCGGTGCCCGGCGCGTCGTCCCGCCACTGCAGGCGCAGCGAGAAGTCGCCGTACTTGCGCTGCGGGAACCACAGCATGCCCAGGCCCGCCTTGGTGGTGCCGCTGGTCATCGACCCGTCGGCGTTGAGGGCGAAGGAGCCGCCGCCGACGTGCTGCCAGGCGGCGAACGACTGCGCGCTGCCGTCGAAGATCTTGCGGTACCCGTCGGTCTGGCCCGGCCGGCCGATGCCGGACTGGCGGGCGGCCCGCTGGATCGCGTTGTACTCGCGCTGGTCGACGACCCCTTCGCGCAGCAGCCGGTCGAGGACGGTCTTCACGTGCTTGAGGAACAGCGCGTGCGAGGACCACTCCTTCTCGTCCTCGATCAGCTCGTTGATCCGGCACCGGTTGTCCGTGACCCGGTTCGGCACACCCGAGTCGACGGTGCCGACGATGACCGTGAGGCGTTCGTCGTACTCGGGGCAGGGCGGGGCCGGCACCTGGCCCGGGACCACGGTGAAGGTCACGGTGCGGGCCGGGGAGGTGTTGCCGGCCTTGTCGGTGGCACGGTAGGCGACGGTGTGCGCGCCGGCCCGGTCGACGATCAGCGGGGCCGTGTAGGCGAGATACGGTCCGCCGTCGAGCGAGTACTCGATCCGGTCGACGCCCGATCCGCCCGCGTCGGTCGCGGTCACCGTGACCGTGACACGGGTGACGTACGCCCCGTCGGAGTTCTGCGTCCCCTCCACGGTCGCTCCGGTGACCGGCGGCGTGGTGTCCTGCGGCGGCGCGGTGACCACCGTGAACTCGACGCTCTTCTCCGCGGCCACGTTGCCCGCCTTGTCGGTGGCGCGGTACCGCACGGTGTGCGCGCCCGCCTGGTGCACCATCACGGGCGCGGTGTACGGCTGCCACGCGCCGGACGCGCCGAGCGCGTACTCGATGGTGTTCACCCCGGACCCGGTGTCCGAGGCGGTGACGGTGACCGTCGCCATGTCGACATACGCACCGCCGGCATCGCGTTCACCGCTGACCGTCGCCGAGGTCTCCGGCGGTGTGGTGTCGTCCGACGGCGGGGCGACGACGGTGAACTCGGCGCTCTGCTCGGCGGAGACGTTGCCGGCCTTGTCCCAGGCGCGGTAGCGGACGGTGTGGCTGCCCACCTGGTCGATGACGACCGGGGTCGTGTACGGCAGCCAGTCGCCCGACGTGCCGATCGCGTACTGGACACGGTCCACGCCCGACCCGCCGGCCTCGTCCGTGGCCCGGACCGTGACGCTCGCCGACCCGACGTACTGCCCCTGCCCGTTCCGCGTCCCGGTCACCTCGGCGGTGGCCTGCGGCGGCGTGGTGTCCTCGCCACTTCCCTCGGTCACCACGAGGATGCCCTGCATGGAGCCGTGGCCGGGGATCGTGCAGTGGTAGAAGTAGCGGCCCGGGGTCAGGGTGACCTCGGCGGTGTGCCGGCCGCCCATGTCGTCGCCGGGGGTCGCGAGGATGTTCAGCGGGACGTCGCCGTTGAACTCCGGGTCGCTCGTCGCGAACGTCAGGGTGTGCGGCATGCCGGTGGTGTTGCCGGTGGCCGCACTGTTCTCGAAGACGATCGTCGCCGGGCCCGCCACCGCGGTCGCCGGCGCCGAGGTGTACCGGGTGATGTCGTCACCGGCCGTCCAGGTGAGCACCTGCGCGGCGGCGGGCGCGGCGGACGGTTCGGTCTGACCGAGCGCCGCCGGGGCCGCCTGCACCCCGAGCAGCAGGAGCAGCCCCGCCAGCAGCACGGCCACCGCTCTTCGTTGACGTCGTACGGTTCTCACGACTGCGACCCCCTCGCGAGCCGGTCGGCGGACGGAGTCGGACCGCCGCCGGTGTACGTCACCCGCCACAGCGCCGACTTGGCGTCCGAGGTGAAGAAGCCGCGGCCGTAGTCGAGCACGTACAGCGCGCCGTCCGGGCCGAACTTCCAGTCCATCAGGTTCCTGATGCCGTCGTTGCCCACGGGGACGATCTTCTTCAGCGACTCGGAGTGCACCGGCAGTCCGCCGTCGCCCTGCGTCCTCGGGTCCATCAGGACGGCGTTGCGCGGCTGGTCGGCGTCGTAGAAGTCGCCGACGAACCACTTGCCGTCCCAGTACGCGGGCCAGGCGACGTCGCTGCCGGGCGTGACGGCGGCGTGCCGGTAGACCGGCCCGTTCATCGCGGCCTGCCCGCCGCCCTTCAGCCACGGCAGCCGGTAGGTGGCCTCCTCCGGCTTGTACGACGGGACTCCGGCGGCGTCGCGCGGGAAGTCGGGGCCGCCGCCCTGCGGGGAGTACCAGATGTTGTTGCCGGTGACGGGCGGCAGGTTGACCAGGCCGTCGTTGTTGGGCGACTCGTTCTTCGGGCGGTCGCAGTCGTACCAGCCGAGCGGCTTGGACGGGTCGGGCAGGTTGCGGTCGCGGTAGGGCTGCTTGTTGCCCATGCAGTACGGCCAGCCGCGGTTGCTCGCCTTGGTGATGACCGCGAACGTGTCGTACTTCGCGGGGCCCCACACCGGGGACGGCGCGGAGGCGTCGGGACCGACCCAGCCCGCGTAGAGGATGTCGGTGGTCTTGTCGACGAAGATGCGCGCCGGGTTCCTGACGCCCATGACGTAGATCTCGCCGCGGGTCTTGCCGCCGCCCTCGTCGGTCTCCCTGCCGGTGAAGAGGTTCCCCTCGGGGATCGTGTACGTCCCGTCGGGCTCGGGGTGGATGCGCAGGATCTTGCCGTTGAGGTTGTTGGTGTTGCCGGCGGTGCGGCGCGCGTCGGCGAAGGACACGCCCTTGTAGTTCGGCTCCGGGTTGTTGCCGGAGTAACCGTCGCTGAAGCGGCTGGAGTTGTTGTCGCCGGTCGCGATGTACAGGTTGCCCTTGGAGTCCCAGGCCATCCCGCCGCCCGCGTGGCAGCAACTGTGGATCTGCACCGGCCACTTGAGCAGCACCTTCTCGCTGCCCAGGTCGAGCTTGTCCGTGTTCCGGTCGAGGGTGAAGCGGGAGACGCGCCGCTCGGCCATCCGGGTCTCGCGGTCGATCCCGGAGTGCGGGGTGTAGTGCAGATACACCCAGCCGTTCTCCTCGAACCGCGGGTCCAGTTCGATGCCGAGCAGACCTTCCTCTACCTTGACCAGTTCGTCCCCGCCGCCCTTGTTGCCGAACACGGTCAGCGCGCCGGCGAGCGTCACCTGCTTGGTCTTCGGGTCGTAGATGTGGATCTCGCCCTTGCCCTTGCCGATGTCGGGGTCGTTCCAGTCGGTGATCACCGGCTGGGAGGAGTCGGCACCGCCGCGCCCGATGTAGAACACCCGTCCGTCGGGGGCGGTGACCAGGCCGTGCGGTTCGCCGATCTGGTCGTTCCGTCCCGGCTGGTTGGGCTTGGTGAGCCGCTCGGCCTTGTAGTTGCCGCTGATCGTCGCCTTGCAGTCGGCCCGCACGAGGCGGGTGGTCCACAGCAGGGCGCCGCGCAGATGCGCGCGGAAGTCGGTCTCGTCGTACGACGACACCGTGCCGCCCATGCCGGTGTAGAAGGAGCGGCCGCCGTCGTAGTCACGGCACCAGCTGACCGGGTGGTCCCAGCCGTTGGCGCTCGCTCCGGGCTGGTAGGTGGACTCCCGCACGCGGGCGACCGTGTGCACCTCACCGGAGGGGTTCTTCACCCAGTTGAACCACCGGTCCGGGCGCTTCCACTGCACGGGCAGGTCCTTGGTGGCCGGGTGCCGGCGGTCGCCGACCTCGACCGTCGCGCGCTGGACCGCGGCCGGGCTGGAGGCGGCCGGGCGGGCGCCGATCAGCCCGGTGAACCAGTCCGAGTACGGCTCCGCGCGGGCCGCGTCGTGCAGGCCGACGAAACCGCCGCCCGCCTCCATGTACGCCTCCAGGCCCGCCTCCTGCTCCGGGTCGAGGACGTCGCCGCCCCCGGTGAGGAACACGACGGCGTTGAACCGGCCCAGCCTCGCCTCGTCGGTGAAGACCGCGGCGTCGTCCGTGGCCTCGACCTTGAAGCGCTGGTCCGCGGGACCCGACAGCCCGATCCGCTCGATGGCCTCGATCCCGGCGTTGACGAGGGGGGATTCGCCCCCGGCCGCCGCCGAGCCGTAGAAGATCAGCACCCGTACGTTCGCGCCGCCCGGCGGCGACTTGACGGACATCGTTGTCAGGGACGGTTCCGGTGCCGGGCGTGCGTTCGCGGCGGAGCCGGAGAGCAGTCCGGCCGTGAGGAAACCGGCGGTCAGGGCGGCCGTCGCGACCCGTCTGCCGGTCCGCGCGCCGGTTCGTGTGCCGGTTCGTGTGCCGGTTCGTGCGCCGGTCCTCGACCGTCGTCGTTCCCTCGGTCTGTGGTGCGATGTGGACCGCATGTGGCCACCCACCCCTCGTCGGTCACAGCAACAGCGCCAAGGAAGCTAGACCTCTTTGCTCGGTTCGCCAATAGATATGACCGGAACGGGTCCAACTTTGTCCCGGGTGTGGATAAACGCCGTGAGCCCCGCTACCGTCTCGAATCCCGTACCGGAGTGGGGAGTTCGGCATGGACAGACGTGGGTTCAACCGGCGGGTGCTCCTGGGCGGCGCGGCCGCCGCGACATCGTTGTCCCTGGCGGCGGCGGTCGAGGCCACCGGCGCCGACGCCGCGGAACCGGTCAGGACCGCGCCGGCCGGCGGCGAGGTGCGACGGCTCCGGCTCTACGCCGAGCGGCTCGCCGACGGGCAGATGGGCTACGGCCTGGAGAAGGGCAAGGCGACGATCCCCGGGCCGCTGATCGAGCTGAACGAGGGCGACACCCTGCACATCGAGTTCGAGAACACCATGGACGTGCCGGTGAGCCTGCACGTCCACGGCCTCGACTACGAGATCTCCAGCGACGGCACCAAGCAGAACAGAAGCGACGTGGAGCCCGGCGGCACCCGCGTCTACACCTGGCGCACCCACGCCCCCGGCCGCCGCAAGGACGGCACCTGGCGGGCGGGCAGCGCGGGTTACTGGCACTACCACGACCATGTCGTCGGCACCGAACACGGCACCGGCGGCATCCGCAAGGGCCTGTACGGGCCGGTGATCGTCCGCCGCAAGGGCGACATCCTGCCGGACCGCACCCACACCATCGTCTTCAACGACATGACCATCAACAACCGGCCCCCGCACACCGGCCCGGACTTCGAGGCGACGGTGGGCGACCGGGTCGAGTTCGTGATGATCACGCACGGCGAGTACTACCACACGTTCCACCTGCACGGTCATCGCTGGGCCGACAACCGCACCGGCATGCTGACCGGCCCCGAGGACCCCAGCCCCGTCATCGACAACAAGATCGTCGGCCCGGCGGACTCCTTCGGCTTCCAGGTGATCGCGGGGGAGGGGGTGGGCGCCGGGGCGTGGATGTACCACTGCCATGTCCAGAGCCACTCCGACATGGGGATGGTGGGGCTGTTCCTGGTGAGGAAGACGGACGGCACGATCCCGGGCCACGAGCCGCACGAGCCGCACGGGTCACAGCCGCGTGCGGCGCACGGGCAGCACGAGCACTGACGTCAGCCGATGAGCACTGACGTCAGCCGATGTCCAGGACGGTCCACTCCGTGCCGGGCCGTTCCTGGACGTAGAGCCGCGGGCCGCGGCAGACCAGCCGGCGGCGGCCGAGCCGGCCACCACCGGGACCGAGCAGCCGGCCCTCGGTCACGGGCCGCACCGCCGTGTCCGTGAGACGGCAGTCGACGAGCCGGTCGTGGTCCTCGCCGTAACCGCCGAACAGCACCGCGCGATCGCCGTGCACGGCGAGGCCCTTGACCCCCTGCACCGGGTTCTTCCGCACCCGGATCGCGTGCCCGGCACCGATCTCCAGCAGCGGGAAGCCCGTGTAGGTGCACGCCCACGCGGTGTGCCCCGACACGTTCAGCGCGTAGCAGTCGGAGATCCAGTCCGCCCCGCCGGCCGGCTGGTACGCCCACACGCTCTCGCCCGTGCCGCTCCAGTGGCGCAGGCCGGGCGCGCTGAGCGGGTCGTCGCCGTAGACGCCCTCGTCGAAGTAACCGACCCACAGGTCGCCCGCCGCGTCGGTCAGCAGGTGCTCGATGGCGTCACCGACGCGGAACGTCCACGAAGGGCGGCCCAGCGCGTCGAAGACCCGCACCTGCTCGTCGCCCTCCCGGGACCGGCTGTCCGCCACCAGGAAACCGCCGTCGGGGAGGGCGGCGAGGTGCGGGAAGCGGGCGGTCAGGGCGCTCAGGTGGGTCTCGTAGGGCCGCCCGTCCCCGACGGTGACCACCACGGCGTCGTACGGCTCACGCTCCGCACCGCGCGGTCTGGCCTCCCCGAGGAGCCAGTGCGCGCGGCCGTCGGCGTCCACCGTGCTGTCCAGGACGGTCCGGTCGTGGTGGCCGCGCGGCAGCCGCGCGTACGGCACGAGCCGTGTCCCGGCGGGGCTGTCAGACATGGGTACCGCTCGTCGCCATGCCGTGATCATCACCGGCCGGCGTGCGGCGCGGCAAGGGATTTCGCGGTGCCCGCGCCGCCGTCTCGCCGCCCGGCACCCGTGGTTATCCTGATCGGCAACCGCCGAGGAGGAGTCCCGAAGTGACCGAGGGAGCGTCGCGTCCCACGCTGGAGGCCGTGGCCGCGCGGGCGGGCGTGTCGCGGGCCACCGTCTCCCGGGTCGTCAACGGCGGGGAGGGCGTCCGCGAACCCCTCGTGGAACGGGTCAGGCAGGCCGTGGAGGAACTGGGCTACGTCCCCAACCAGGCGGCGCGCAGCCTGGTGACCAAGCGGCACGACGCGGTCGCCGTCGTCATCGCCGAACCGGAGTCCCGGGTCTTCGCCGACCCCTTCTTCGCGCTGCAACTGCGCGGCATCAGCAAGGAACTGACCGCCCACGACAACCAGCTGGTGCTGCTGCTCACCGAGGGCCGCGCCGACCACGCCCGCGTCGCCCGCTACCTCGCGGGCGGCCATGTCGACGGCGCACTGGTGTTCTCGCTGCACCTCGACGACCCGCTGCCCGGCCTGATCCAGGGCGCCGGCGTGCCCACGGTGTTCGGCGGACGGCCCGGCTGGAGCGACGCCACACGGCAGGCCGTGTACGTCGACAGCGACAACCGGGGCGGCGCCCGGCAGGCCGTACGGCACCTCGCCGGTCTCGGCCGCACCCGGATCGCGCACATCACCGGGCCCCTCGACCAGACCTCGGCGGCGGACCGGCTCGACGGCTACCGGGACGCCGTCGGGGACGGCGATCCACGGCTGGTCGTGGAGAGCGACTTCACCCCCGCGGGCGGCGAGCGCGCCATGCGGGAACTCCTCGACCGGGTCCCCGGCCTGGACGCCGTGTTCGCCGCGAACGACCTGACCGCCACGGGTGCGCTGCGCGTGCTGCGGGAACGCGGGCGGCGGGTGCCCGAGGACGTCGCCGTGGTGGGCTTCGACGACATGCTGCCGCTGGCCGAGCAGACCGACCCGCCGCTGACGACGGTCCGTCAGCCCATAGAGGAGATGGGCCGGCTGATGGCGCGGCTGCTGCTGCGGCGACTGGACCGCAGGGCCGCGGGCGATGCGTCGGCCGGAGGCGCTGTCTCGGCCGGAGGTGCTGTCTCGGCCGGATGCGAGGTCTTGGCCGGAGGTGCTGTCTCGGCCGGAGGCGAGGTCTTGGCCGGAGGCGAGGTCTCGGGTGAAGACGACGTCTCGACCGCAGGTGACGCCTCGGGCGAAGGCGACGTCCCGGTCGGAGGTGACGTCTCGGGCGAACGCGAGGTCCCTGGCGAAGGCGACGTCCCGACCGGAGTCGTCCTGCCGACGACGCTGGTGCGGCGCGCGTCTGCCTGACCTCGGCTCACTCCCGCTGCCGAGGCTCCTCCTCCCGCGGCCGCGGCTCCTCCCGCACCGGGGCTCCTCCTCCCGCTACCCCGGCTCCTCTTCCCCCTGCTGCGGCACGCTCTTGATCACCGCGAAGCGGGCGCCGTACGGGTCCGCCAGCTTGGCGATGCGGCCGACGTCCGGCATGTCGGTGGCGGGCATCCGGACGGTGCCGCCCAGTCGCTCGGCGTCGGCGACGGCGGCGTCCGTGTCCTCGACCTCGAAGTACGACAGCCAGTAGGGCGGCGCCTCCGCCTCCGTCGGGTCGTCGGACAGCGGCACCATGCCGCCGAACATGGACTCCTCTCCGCCGCCCGCGGGGGTGACCGTGGTGTAGACGCCGCCGGGGAAGGGCACGCCGAACGTCTCCAGACCCAGTACCGCGTGGTAGTACGCGGCGGCGGCCGGCAGGTCCCGCGTGTACAGCTCCACCCAGCACAGCGAGCCGGGCTCGCCCGCCACGTCGATCCCCCTGGTCCGGCCCGGCTGCCAGACGCCGAACGGCACGCCTGCCTTGTCGGTGAGGAGCGCCATGCGGCCTTGGTCCAGCACGTCCATGGGCCGCAGGAGCACCCCGCCGTGCGCCTGCTCGGTCGCTTCGACCGTGGCCTCCGCGTCGGGGGTCTGGAAGTACACGGTCCAGGAGGGCGGGCCCTGCTCCGGGGTGGTCCGCATACCGCCGGCCACCGTCCGGCCGTCCAGCTCGAAGAAGCCGTAGCCGCCGGCCTCGGGCCCCGCCGAGCGGAAGCGCCAGCCGAAGAGACCGCCGTAGAAGGAGACGGCACCGTCGAGGTCGGGGGCGCCGACGTCGACCCAGTTGGGAGCGCCGCTGACGAAACGGGTGGTGAGCATCCTCGCCCTCCTCAGAAGGGGCTCGTTGCCTGCTCTGCCGAGTCTCGCACCGCCCACTGACAATCGCGCTTTTGCCGTCTCCGCGCGCCGCCGTGCGCCGGGCACGCGCCGCGCGGCATCATCAGGGCGGCCACACCCCCGGAGCACCGCGTTGATCCGCCGTTGATCGAACGTTTTTCGCTCTCCGGCAGCCTCGGTGACATGCACCTCGAAACGATCACGCCGGCCTCCTCCACTTGGCAGGCACAGGCCCTGTGCGCGCAGACCGGGGCGGACTTCTTCTTCCCCGAGCCCGGCAGCTCGGTGCGTGAGGCGAAGCGCATCTGCGGCATGTGCGAGATGCGCGCCGCCTGCCTCGAGTACGCCCTCACCCACGACGAACGCTTCGGCGTGTGGGGCGGCCTGTCCGAGAAGGAACGCCTCCGGCTGCGCCGCACCTCGCACTGAGCCGGTGCGCGCGCCGGGGCCGTCCGCGCGGTGGCCCCCGAAGGGAGCCTCACCCGCGCGGACCCGGCCCCACCGGGCTCAAGCGCTCGCGCGGGCCGCCATACGGGCCTTGCGGGCCGCCAGCTTCTCGTCGAACTTCGAGGCCTCCGCGTCGAGGCCGTTCAGGTAGAGGCCGAGTTCCTCCTGGGCCTGCCGGCCCTCGGGGCCGAGGCCGTCGATCTCCATGACCTTCAGGAACCGCAGCACGGGCTGCAGGACGTCATCGTGGTGGATCCGCAGGTTGTAGATCTCGCCGATGGCCATCTGGGCGGCGGCCCGCTCGAAGCCGGGGATGCCGTGGCCGGGCATCCGGAAGTTCACGACCACGTCCCGCACCGCCTGCATCGTCAGGTCGGGGGCCAGCTCGAAGGCCGCCTTGAGCAGATTCCGGTAGAAGACCATGTGCAGGTTCTCGTCGGTCGCGATGCGCGCCAGCATCCGGTCGCACACCGGGTCGCCGGACTGGAAGCCGGTGTTGCGGTGCGAGATGCGGGTCGCGAGCTCCTGGAAGGCCACGTAGGCGATCGAGTGCAGCATCGAGTGCCGGTTGTCGGACTCGAAGCCCTCGCTCATGTGGGCCATCCGGAACTGCTCCAGCTTGTCCGGGTCCACCGCGCGGGAGGTGAGCAGGTAGTCCCGCATCACGATGCCGTGCCGGCCCTCCTCGGCGGTCCAGCGGTGCACCCAGGTGCCCCACGCGCCGTCACGGCCGAAGAGGGTGGCGATCTCGTGGTGGTAGCTGGGCAGGTTGTCCTCGGTCAGCAGGTTCACCACCAGCGCGATCCGGCCGACCTCGGTGACCTTGGACTGCTCCTTGTCCCAGGCCTCGCCGTCCTCGAAGAAGCCGGGGAAGTTGCGGCCGTCCGACCACGGCACGTACTCGTGCGGCATCCAGTCCTTGGCGACCTTCAGATGCCGGTTCAGCTCTTTCTCGACCACTTCCTCCAGTGCGTACAGCAGCCGGGCGTCGGTCCAGACGGAGGGGCTGCCGAGGTGGGGGGAGGTGATCGTCACGGGTACTCCAGGGGGACGAGCGGGCAATACAGGGGCCCCGGCGGGCGGCGCCGGGAACCTACGGAATCGTAGGCTACGAATCCGTAGGTTACGAAGCCGTAGGTTAAGGGTGCCGTAAAGACCGCTGCTCACGCCTACTTCCCAAGGGCGCCCAGGTATGCCGGAAAAGCCCCGGGACCCGCAGGTCCCGGGGCGTGGCGGGCGAATAGGCCACTCGGGTCAGGCGTACAGGTCCCGCAGCCGCACCGAGAGACATGTCACACAGGCCTCGAGCTTCTCGAACTCGCCGATGTCCACCACGACCGGCTCGTAGCCGAGGTCCGCGAACAGCTCCGCCGTCTTCGGCGCGCTGGCCGCCATCAGCAGCTTGTGACCGCCGAGCAGCACCACGTGGGACCCGGACTCCTCCGGCACGTGCAGGAAGCGCCCGAACAGCGACGGCGTGTCCATCAGCGGGATGTGCCCGATCACCGTCCCGTCGGGCAGCGCCGTGACCGCGGACTTCAGATGCAGCACCTTGCTCACCGGCACGGACACCACCCGCGCGCCCAGCGGCTCGAACGCGGCCCGCAACTGCTGCACGCCGGCCGCGTTGGTACGCCCGCCCCGGCCGACGTAGATGGTGTCGCCGATCTTCAGGACGTCGCCGCCGTCCAGCGTGCCGGGCTCCCAGATCCAGTTCACCGAGCAGCCCAGGCTCGCCACGGTCTCCTCCACGGCGACGGTCTCGGCGCGGCGGGACTGCGCGCCGGGCCGGGTGATCAGAGCGACGTTCTTGTACATGACCACGGTGTCCTCCACGAACACCGAGTCGGGGCAGTCGTCGGCCGGAGCGACCTCGACGGTCTCCCAGCCGTGGGCGCGCAGCGCCTCGACGTACGCCTCCCACTGCTTCACCGCGCGGTCGACATCGACCTCCGTACGTGCGACGTGCGTGACGAGGCCTTCGGCCAGGCGGGGGCTCGGGCGGCGGATGAGGGCCTTCTTGCTGGGCACGGGGGTCTCCGTATCGGATGGGTGTTTCCGGTCGTGGCCGAAACCCGTCGGGGTGTCGGCGCACATCATGCAGGCCCATTGTCGGAGAGGACAGCGCCGATCCACGCGCACGGGGTCGCGCCCGCCGCCTCACCGCGAGACCTTCACGCCGCCCCCACCAGGGTGGACGTCTCCGGCGACCGGCCGCCCACCGCCCACCGCCCGACCGGCCGCCCGCCGCCCGGCCGGGCCCGGCGCGTCTCACCCGGCGCCCGTCACCCGCCGCAGATGCTCGGCGGTGAACGACCCCTCGGCGGCCAGCAGGTCACGCGGGGTTCCCTCGAACACGACCCGCCCGCCGTCCCGGCCGCCGTCCGGGCCGAGGTCGACCACCCAGTCGGCGTGGGCCACCACGTCCAGGTTGTGCTCGACGACCACGACCGTGTTGCCCGCGTCGACCAGCCGGTCCAGCAGCGCCAGCAGCCCGTCGACGTCCGACATGTGCAGCCCGGTCGTCGGCTCGTCCAGGACGTACACCGCGCCGGTGCGGTGCAGCCGGGTCGCCAGCTTGATCCGCTGCCGCTCGCCGCCGGAGAGTGTCGACAGGGGCTGGCCGAGGGTCAGATAGGTGAGCCCCACGTCGCGCAGGGCGCGCAGCCGCCGCCGTACGCCGGAGTCGTCGAAGAAGTCCAGGGCCTGCTCGGCGGTCATCTCCAGGACGTCCGCGACGGAGCGCCCGCGGACCGTCAGCCGCAGCACGTCCTCCCGGAACCGCCGCCCCTCGCACGCGTGGCACGTGGTCGTCACCGGGTCCATGAAGGCGAGGTCCGTGCAGATGACCCCGCGGCCCTCGCAGGTGTCGCAGGCGCCCGCCGAGTTGAAGCTGAACAGGCCCGCGTCGGCGCCCGTCTCCCGGGCGAAGATCCGCCGTACGGTGTCCATCACCCCCAGGTAGGTGGCGGGCGTCGACCGCGCGGAGATGCCGATGGACGACTGGTCCACGACGACGGCCTCCGGATGCGCCCCGGTCAGCTCCGCGACCAGCGTGCTCTTCCCCGACCCGGCGACCCCGGTCACCGCGGTCAGCACCCCGGCCGGGAAACACACGGTGACATCCCGCAGGTTGTGCCGGTCGGCGCCCTTGACCCACAGTTCGCCGCTCGCCGCGCGGGTGCGCTCCTTCAGCCGCGTACGGCGTCCCAGGCACCGCCCGGTCAGCGTCCCGGACCGGGCCAGCTCGCGCGGAGTCCCCTCGAACACCACGCGCCCGCCGTCGGCGCCCGCGCGGGGACCCATGTCGACGACGTGATCGGCGAGCGCGATGACGTCCGGGTCGTGCTCCACGACCAGCACCGTGTTGCCCTTGTCGCGCAGCCGCAGCAGCAGATCACCCAGGCGGCCGACGTCGCGCGGGTGCAGTCCGACGCTCGGCTCGTCGAAGATGTACGTCATCCCGGTCAGGCTGGAGCCCAGGTGCCGTACGGTCTTCAGCCGCTGCCCCTCGCCGCCGGAGAGCGTGGCGGTTTCCCGGTCGAGGCTGAGATAGCCGAGGCCGATCGCCTCGATGCGCTCCAGAGCGGCCACCGCGGCGCCCGCGATCGGCCGGGCCACCGGGTCACCGATCTCCCGCAGGACCCCGATCAGATCGCTGACCTGCATCCGCGCGCAGTCCGCGATGGACAGCCCGTTGATCCGGGTGGCGAGCGCGGCGGCGTTCAGCCGTGCCCCGCGGCACTCCGGGCAGGTGTCCTCCACCAGGAAGCGCGCGACGACGTCGCGGGTCTTCTGGCTGAGCGCGGACAGGTCCCGCTTCAGGTAGAGCCGTTCGAACTTGTCGGCGAGGCCCTCGTAGTCATGGGCCCAGGAGCCGCCGGAGCCGTCGATGACGACCTTCGTGCCCCGCCCGCGCAGCAGGAACTCCCGCTCCGCGTCGGTGAACTCGCCCACCGGCTTGTGCACGTCCAGGTCGGTGGTGTTGGTGTACGTCTGCCCCTGCCAGGTGCCCACCGCGAACGGCGGGAACAGGATCGCCCCGCCCGCCAGCGACCGCGCGGGGTCGAGGATGCGGTCCCACGCGGGCTGCACGGTCCGCCCGAGGCCGTCGCAGCGCGGGCACATGCCCGAGGGGTCGTTGAACGAGTACGCCGTCGCGGGACCCGCGCTGGGCGTGCCGTGCCGGGAGAACAGCACCCGCAGCACCGAGTAGACGTCGGTCATGGTGCCGACCGTGGACCGTGAGTGGCCCCCGACCGGCCGCTGGTCGACGACGATCGCGGGGGACAGGTCACGCAGCGCCTCCGCCTGCGGCTGCTCGTACTTGGGCAGCCGGTTGCGCACGAACCAGCTGAACGTCTCGTTCAGCTGGCGCTGCGACTCGACCGCGATCGTGTCGAACACGACCGACGACTTCCCCGATCCCGAAACGCCGGTGAACACGGTCAGCCGGCCCTTCGGGATGCGCAGGGTGACGTCCTTGAGGTTGTTCTCCCGGGCTCCGACGATGCTGATGAACTCGCTCATGCCCCCGAAGCTAGGCGGGATACCCGACAGCTCCTGGCGTGATTTCCGAGAGTTCTCCGTCCAGCATCAGCCACCGGGTGATGCCGATGGACTCCAGGAACGGCAGGTCGTGGCTGGCCACGATCAGCGCTCCCTCGTACGACTCCAGGGCCGTGACGAGCTGGCGTACGCTCGCCATGTCCAGGTTGTTCGTCGGCTCGTCCAGCAGCAGCAGCTGCGGCGCCGGCTCCGCCAGCATCAGCGCGGCCAGCGCCGCCCGGAAGCGCTCGCCGCCGGACAGGGTGGCCGCCTTCTGGTCGGCCCGCGCGCCCCGGAACAGGAACCGCGCCAGCCGCGCCCGGATCCGGTTGTTGGTGGCGCCCGGCGCGAACCGGGCCACGTTCTCGGCGACGGTCAGCTCGTCGTCGAGGACGTCCAGGCGCTGCGGCAGGAACCGCAGCGGGACGTGCGCCGCCACGATGCCCGACACCGGTGCCAGCTCGCCCACGACGGTCCGCAGCAGGGTCGTCTTGCCCGCGCCGTTGCGGCCGATCAGCGCGATCCGCTCCGGCCCCCGCACATCCAGACCGCCCGCCACGCGCGCGCCGTACGCCAGTTCCAGCTCGCGCAGGGTGAGCACCTCGCGGCCCGGCGGCACGGCGGTGTACGGCAGGTCGACGCGGATCTCGTCGTCGTCCCGTACGGCCTCCACCGCCTCGTCGAGCCGTTCCCTGGCCTCGGCGAGCTTCTCCTCGTGCATGATGCGGTGCTTGCCCGCCGAGATCTGGGCCTGCCGCTTGCGCTCGCTCATGATGATCTTGGGCTCGCGCTTGTTGTCCCACATCTTCTGCCCGTACCGCTTGCGGCGGGCCAGTTTGACCTGGGCGTCGGCCAGCTCCCGCTTCTGCTTGCGCAGGTCGGCCTCGGCGACCCGCACCATGCGCTCGGCGGCCTCCTGTTCGACGGCGAGCGCCTCCTCGTACGCCGAGTAGTTGCCGCCGTACCAGCTGATCTGTCCGGAGCGCAGGTCGGCGATCTGGTCGACGCGTTCGAGAAGTTCGCGGTCGTGGCTGACCACGACCATCACGCCGGGCCAGGACTCGACGGCCGCGTACAGCCGCCGCCGTGCGTACAGGTCGAGGTTGTTCGTCGGCTCGTCCAGCAGCAGCACGTCCGGGCGGCGCAGCAGCAGCGCGGCCAGCCGCAGCAGCACCGACTCGCCGCCGGACACCTCGCCCGTGGTGCGGTCCAGGTCGATGTGGCCGAGGCCGAGTTCGCCGAGGGTGGCCAGGGCGCGCTCCTCGACGTCCCAGTCGTCGCCGACCGTCTCGAAGTGCTCCTCGGAGGCGTCGCCGGCCTCGATGGCGTGCAGGGCGGCCCGCCGTTCGGCGATGCCCAGCACCTGGTCGACGCGCAGGGTGGTGTCCAGCGTGACGTTCTGCGGGAGCCAGCCGACCTCGCCCGCGATCCGCACGGCGCCGTCGGTCGGGGTCAGCTCTCCGGCGATCAGCTTCAACAGGGTGGACTTCCCTGACCCGTTGACGCCGACGAGCCCGGTGCGGCCGGGGCCGAAGGAGGCGTCGAGGCCGTCGAAGACGGCGGTGCCGTCGGGCCAGGTGAAGGACAGGGAGGTGCAGGTGAGGAATGTATGCACAGGGGCCTCGCGGTTGCGTGATGCGGTCAGTGGCAACGCGTGTCGAGACACCGGGGAGCGGCGACCGTCGGAGGGGTCCGTGAGGGCGGGAGCATCCGGAAGGGGAACCGGGAAGGCCCTGTTCATGCCGTGAGGACGGCGGGGACGGCTCGACTGCCGAGGTCGCACGCGACGCACACACACCTGTGGTGTGTGACGCGGTGTCTCAGGACCTCAGAGGAGCAACGTCCTTCTCCAATCGACGGCAACAGAACGCTGTACACCGTACGAGCGGCCGTCGGAGGGTGTCAACGCATTAACCGGCCACCCGCGTGCGTCCCCCGCACCGCGGGGGAGCTGCCGGGCGCGGGGCGGCGAGGGGCGGCGAGGGGCGGGGGCGGGGAGGGAGGCGGAGGCGGCGAGGATGCGGCGTGGCTGGAGTGCGGGGCGAGTGCGGGGCGAGTGCGGCGCGGGTGCGGCGCGGGTGCCGGGGACCGCCTCAGCAGGCGTCCCGCATCAGCACCGCCAGATCGTGGTCCAGGTCGAGATACGCGTCCTCAAGGCCCTCCGGCACCAGGCGGCGGGTCGCCTCCAGGAAGCGGCGCACGTCGGCCGAGCGGACGTGCACCACGGCGGTGCCCTCCGGGGCGTGGAACTCCAGGACGGTCCGGTCGTAGCCGTACGGCCGCACCCGCACGTCCCCCTGGCCCTCGGGGCCCTCCTGGCCGGCCGCGAGCAGTTCGCGGGAGAAGGTCCAGCACACCTCCACGCCCTCCAGCGTGGCCTGGGCCGGGAAGGTCATCCGGACGGCGAACGGGTCGCGCCGGTCGTAGTGCAGCGTGGCCGGGATGTTCGGCATCCGCGGCGCGGCGGCGACGAGGCGGGCCTCGACGGGCTGCTCGATAACGGTGGTCAACGCCTTGCTCCCTTGTGACGGCCGGACGGACTTCCGGGATGAGGCCGGGCACAGGGAGAGACGTCGGAATCGGCGCGTCCGTGCATCTCCGTGCCGAGTGACCTCCGTCACCGTGTTCCATCCCGGCCGTGATTCAGTCATACGGATGTGCCGCGGGGGGTCCCAGCTGTCGCTCCCGTCCCAGGCCCTCTGGACGCCCCCGCGGGGGTCCGCTAGCTTCGCCCGCCATGAGGCGCTGGGGGAGCAGGCGACGCACGGCACGCGCGGTACGGGCCGGACGAGGGCCGGGGAGGGCGTACGGGGGACGGGTACCGGCGGTGATCGCCGCCGTCGCGGCACTGGCCGCCCTCACCGGAGCCGCCCCCGCGCGGGCACACGACACGGCCCCGGCGGCCACGCCCTGGTCCTCGTTCCCGTCCTCCTCCTGGTCCTGGTCCTGGTCCCTGAAGGACACCGGCACCCCCGACGTGCGCTTCCGCGGCCTCGCCGCCGTCGGGCGGGACGTCGCCTGGGTGTCCGGCACCGGCGGAACGGTCCTGCGGACCACCGACGGGGGAGCGAGCTGGCGGAACGTCTCGCCGCCCGGCGCCACGGACCTCCAGTTCCGGGACGTCGAGGCGTTCGACGCGCGGCGGGCGGTGGTGCTGGCCATCGGCGAGGGCGAGGCCTCCCGCGTGTACCGCACGGACGACGGGGGAGCGACCTGGACGGAGTCGTTCCGCAACACCGACCCGCGCGCCTTCTACGACTGCATGACCTTCTTCGACCGCCGCCACGGCCTGGCGATGAGCGACCCGGTGGACGGCAGGTTCCGCATCCTGTCCACGCGCGACGGCGGCCGCTCCTGGACGGTGCTGCCGGACGCGGGCATGCCGCCCGCCCTGGACCGCGAGGCCGGGTTCGCGGCGAGCGGGCAGTGCCTGGTCGCCTCCGGCCCGCGGGACGTGTGGCTGGCCACCGGCGGGGCGGCGCGCGCGCGGGTGCTGCACTCCGCGGACCGCGGGCTGACGTGGACGGCCACCGACACCCCGCTCCCGGCCGGCGACCCGGCCCGAGGCGTCTTCGCGCTCGCCTTCCGCGACCGCGACCGCGAACACGATGGCGACCGCGACCGCGACCGGGACCGGGACCGCCACCGCGGCCGCCTCCACGGCCTCGCGGTCGGCGGCGACTACCGCCCCGACCAGAGCGCGCCCCGCGCGGCGGCACACACCGCCGACGGCGGCCGTACCTGGCGCCCCGCCACCACGGCCCCGCCCGCCTACCGCTCCGGCGTCGCCTGGCTCCCGCACCACCGCGCCGCCGCCCTGGCCGTCGGCCCCACGGGCACCGACCTCACCACGGACGCCGGCCGCACCTGGCGCACGGTCGACACCGGGTCGTACGACACCGTGGACTGCGCACCGGACCGCGGTTGCTGGGCCGCCGGGGAGAAGGGCCGGGTGGCCCGGTTGGAGCACTGAGCGTGCGGGGCACGCCTGTTGTCGGCAGAGTGGGTACCCGTTCACTCATCGTGAAAGGAAGTGAGCGGACATGCCTCGTGGTTCGAGCCCCAAGCGGGAGCGTCAGTACGAGCACATCAAGAAGAGCGCCGAGGACCGGGGCGAGAGCACCGGCCGCGCCAAGGAGATCGCGGCGCGCACGGTGAACAAGGAACGCGCCCGTTCCGGCGAGTCCAAGACCGCCAGCCGCACCTCCACACAGGACATGTCCTCCGGCAAGCGGGGCGGCCAGCGCTCGGGCAAGGGCTCCCAGGGGCCCACCTACGAGCAGCTGTACCAGGAGGCCAAGAAGCGCAACATCCACGGCCGTTCGGACATGAACAAGGCCCAGCTGCAGCGCGCGCTCGGCAAGTGAGCCGTACCGCCGGCCCGCGCGGGAGGCCGGCCCCGTACGCTCGTCGCCACCATGACGATCGTACGCATTCCCGCGGGCTGGCCCGCGACCGAGGAAGAGGCCCGCGCCGTCCAGGACGACCTGCGGGCGCGGGTGGTGCTGGACGAGCCGGGGCCGCCGCCCGGCACCGGACACGTCACCGGGGTCGACGTCGCCTATGACGACGAGCGGGACGTCGTGGCGGCGGCGGCCGTGGTCCTGGACGCGGCGACCCTGGACGTCGTCGCCGAGGCCACGGCCGTCGGCCGCATCTCCTTCCCGTACGTGCCGGGCCTGCTGGCCTTCCGGGAGATCCCGACCGTGCTCGCCGCCCTGGACGCCCTCCCGTGCCCGCCCGGCCTGGTCGTCTGCGACGGCTACGGCCTCGCCCACCCGCGCCGCTTCGGCCTCGCCAGCCACCTCGGCGTGCTCACCGGCCTGCCGACGATCGGCGTCGCGAAGAACCCCTTCACCTTCGCCTACGACGAACCGGCCACCCCGCGCGGTGCGTCGACGCCCCTCCGCGCGGGCGACGAGGAGGTCGGCCGCGCCCTGCGCACCCGCGACGACGTCAAGCCGGTCTTCGTCTCCGTCGGCCACCGCGTGACCCTCGACAACGCCTGCGCCCACACCCTCGCGCTCACCCCGCGCTACCGCCTCCCCGAGACCACCCGCGAAGCCGACGCCCTGTGCCGCAGGGCGCTGCGCGAGGCGGCGGGGGCCGACGCCCGGGTCGCCGCACGAGCCGAGCGGGATCCCACGCGCTCCGGTCTGAACCGCCGCCCGTGCGGGGCCCCGGATACCCAGCCGCGCCCGGACGCTGAGTAAGTAGGTCGCCTGAGTACTCGTACGGATGTGCCCATGGCGAGATCGGGGGCACGCTTGCCGTATGACTTCGCACCGTGCTCCCAAGCCGCTCGCCGACCCCCACCGTCCCGTGGAGCGCGCCGTGACGGCCGCGCTCGCCCTCGCCACGCTCGCAGGCGTCGGGTGGATCGCCGGGATGATCTACACGGTCGCCCAGTGGCCGCGGTAGGGCGACGCGAGCGGGGACGGACGTGCGCCGGGGCGACCACGCGCGCCGGGGCGTCCACGCGCGCCAGGGCGGTCACCCGCGCCAGGGCGGTCACGTGCGCCCGATGAGGGGCTCACGCGACCGGCGGCCTACGCGTGTCCTTGAGCGGCGGTGCGTGACCTACTCGGCGCGCGCACTGCGAGCGGCGCCGCGACCGACGGCCCGTGCGTGCCCTTCGAACGGCGGGCGAGACCGACGGCAGTCGGGCAGGACCGATCGCCGGCGCCCTGCAACGTGAGCGGCGCGCGCCGGCGACGGACGCGCGCCCCCTTTCCGTGCCGGAGGCGCTGCTTCAGCGCCGTGCCGCCACCCGGAACGTGATGCCCGCCGCCCGCAGCCGCTCGGTCAGCGCGTCGCCCATCGCGACCGCCGTGGTGACCTGGCCGGAGGTCGGCGGCAGGTCGTCCGAGGCGAGGCACAGCGCCGCCTCGGCGAAGATCTTCGCCGTCTCGTCGTAGCCGGGGTCACCGCCCGCGACCTCGGTGAACACCCGCCGGCCGGCGCCCTCGCCGACGAAGCGCACCGAGAACCAGCTCCGCGCCCGCTTCTCGGCGCTCGGCCCGTCGCCCGGCTTGACCCGGTCGGACAGCCAGCGCCGCGCGGGCGGCACCTGAGCCGCCGCGAACAGCGCGCCGACGGCCGCCACCCCGCCGATCGCGACCGGCAGCCGTCGTACGGCGGCGTAGTGCCGGTAGCGGAAATCGGGGCCGTAGCGCTCCAGCGCCTTGGCCGAACGCCGCACGATCTGCGGATCGATCGTCGGCAGCGGCAGCGCCCAGGCGCCGACCTCCGGCGCGTACCGCGGACCGCCCGTCGGCGTGACCGCGCGGCGCCCCACCAGCCGCGGTTCGTGCCGGCGGCGGTCCCGCGCGGCGGCGATCAT
The DNA here is from genome assembly GCF_040678395.1 of Streptomyces sp. NPDC052687. Lineage (NCBI taxonomy): Bacteria > Bacillati > Actinomycetota > Actinomycetes > Kitasatosporales > Streptomycetaceae > Streptomyces > Streptomyces sp. NPDC052687. Next base: position 24,894 of record NZ_JBFATR010000030.1, read on the forward strand.
CTGCCGGCCGCGCGCGAACTGGTTCAGCGCGGAGGCGAACGTGCCGCCGGAGAAGGCCGCGTCCGCCCGCACGAACCCGTCCACGGTCAGCGGCACCCCCTCCGGCAGCTGCCGGACCGTGAAGTACACCCCCAGATCGTGCGGCACCGAGTCGAAGCCGCACGCGTGCACCAGCCGCGCGCCGGTCTCCCGCGCGCGTGCGTCGTGCCGGACGTACATCAGGTCCACGAACTCCGGCTCGCCGGTCAGGTCGAGATAGTCCGCGCCGGTGTCCGCGCAGGCCGCGACCAGTTCCTCGCCGTACGTCACGTACGGCCCGACCGTCGTGGCCATCACGCGCGCGTGCTCCGCGAGCCGGCGCAGCGAGGCGGGGTCGGCGACGTCCGCCACCAGGACGCCGATCTCCGCGCCCTCGGGCTGCCGTTCGCGCAGTCGTTCGCGCAGCCGCCGCAGCTTCTCCTCGCTGCGGCCCGCGACCGCCCAGCGCAGCCCCTCGGGCGCGTGCGCGGCCAGGTACTCCGCGGTGAGCGTCCCGACGAACCCGGTCGCCCCGAAGAGCACGATGTCGTACGGACGGTCCGCCCTTTTCAGCCTGCTCATGACACCTCTCGCTCACCATCGAGCCGCGCAGCCCGCGCCGCTGTCGGTGGCTGAGGCTAGCGTGAGGAGTGCGCAGCCCGAAGACGAGGCCGGAGGTGGACCATGGCGGTGGCCGCGAGCGCCCTGAGGAAGTGGGAGAAAGTGCGCGAGTTCGCCCTCGCCCTGCCGGGCGCCGCCGAGGAATTCCCGTGGGGCGAGTCCGTCGCCAAGGTCAACAACAAGGTGTTCGTCTTCCTCGGCGTGGACGACGGCAGCCATCCCCTGGGCGTCACCGTCAAGCTGACGGACGGCACCGCCCACGCGCACGCCCTGACCGCCCCGGGCGCCGAACCCGCCGGATACGGCCTCGGCAGGGCCGGCTGGGTCAGCGTCCCGCTGGAGCCCAAGGGGTCGCCCCCGGCGGAGCTGCTGTGCGACTGGGTCGAGGAGAGCTACCGCGCGGTCGCCCCCAAGCGCCTGATAGCGGACCTCGACGCACGCTGACCCCGGCCCGCGCCCGCCGGACCCCGCCTCGCCGAGCCACCCACGTGCGGCGCCGAACAGCACATGCCCACCCACCCGGCCGAAAATGGCTAAGCGCTTGCTTGTTCAGGTCTTGTGCGGGCTGGAACCCGTTCTTACCATCACCGGTGTTACATCAGTTGTGTCACAGCGAGGGGGCTGGATGACCACGGCCACGACGGCATCGCGCGGACCGCTCACCGGCGTCCGGGTGATCGAGCTGGCCGGCATCGGCCCCGGACCCTTCGCCGCCATGCTCCTCGCCGACCTCGGGGCCGACGTGGTCCGCGTGGACCGCCCCGGCGGCCCCGGACTCGGCATCGACCCGGCGTCCGACGTCACCAACCGCAACAAGCGCTCCGTGATCGTCGACCTGAAGGACCCCGGAGGCCCCGGCCTGGTCCTCGACCTCGCCGCCCGCGCCGACGTCCTCATCGAGGGCTACCGCCCGGGCGTCGCCGAACGGCTCGGCGTCGGCCCGGAGGCCTGCCACGCCCGCAACCCGCGCCTCGTCTACGGCCGGATGACCGGCTGGGGCCAGCACGGCCCGCTCGCCCACCGCGCGGGCCACGACATCGCGTACCTCGCGCTCACCGGCACCCTCGGCATGATCGGCGCCCCCGGCAAGCCGCCCGCCGTGCCCGCCAACCTGCTCGGCGACTACGCGGGCGGCTCCCTCTACCTCGTCGTCGGCGTCCTCGCCGCCCTCCACCACGCCCGCGCCACCGGCACCGGACAGGTGGTCGACGCGGCCATCGTCGACGGCGCCGCGCACCTCTCCGCGATGATCCACGGCATGCTCGCCGCCGGTGGCTGGCAGGACCGCCGCGGCGCCAACCTCCTCGACGGCGGCTGCCCCTTCTACGGCACCTACGAGACCGCCGACGGGCAGTACATGGCCGTCGGCGCGCTGGAACGGCGGTTCTACGACGAGTTCATGACCCTCCTCGGCATCCCGGAGCAGGCCCCCGCCCGCGACGACCCCGCCCGCTGGCCGCGGCTGCGGGAAGCCGTCGCCGCCCGCTTCAGATCCCGCACGCGGGACGAGTGGACGGCCGTCTTCGAGGGCTCCGACGCGTGCGTGGCGCCCGTGCTGTCCCTGCGCGAGGCCCCGCACCACCCGCACCTCGCCGCGCGGTCCACCTTCACCGGCCACGGCGGCATCACCCAGCCCGCGCCCGCCCCCCGCTTCTCCGCGACGCCCACCGCCGTCCGCACCGGCCCGGCCCGCCCCGGCGCCGATACCGCCTCCGTGGCCCGAGACTGGGAGGTACCCGGACTCCACCCGCCGCGGACCGGGCCCGCGCCCCGCACCCCCGAGTCGCCCCGCACTCCCGAGCCGCCCCCCGAGCCGCCCAGCACCCCCCAGCCGCCCCGAGCCCACCCTCACCGAAAGGCCTCCTCGTGAGCACCGAAGCGTACGTGTACGACGCGATCCGCACCCCGCGCGGACGCGGCAAGGCGAACGGCGCCCTGCACGGCACGAAGCCCATCGACCTCGTGGTCGGACTCATCCACGAGATCCGCGCCCGCTTCCCCGGCCTCGACCCGGCGGCCGTCGACGACATCGTCCTCGGCGTCGTCGGCCCGGTCGGCGACCAGGGCTCCGACATCGCGCGGATCGCCGCCGTCGCCGCGGGCCTGCCCGACACGGTCGCCGGCGTGCAGGAGAACCGCTTCTGTGCATCCGGCCTGGAAGCCGTCAACCTGGCGGCCGCCAAGGTGCGTTCCGGCTGGGAGGACCTGGTCCTGGCCGGCGGTGTCGAGTCGATGTCCCGGGTGCCGATGGCCTCCGACGGCGGCGCCTGGTTCAACGACCCGATGACCAACCTCGCGGTCAACTTCGTGCCGCAGGGCATCGGCGCCGACCTGATCGCCACCATCGAGGGCTTCTCCCGCCGCGACGTCGACGAGTACGCGGCCCTGTCGCAGGAGCGCGCGGCCACCGCGTGGAAGGAAGGCCGCTTCGAGCGGTCCGTCGTCCCCGTGAAGGACCGCAACGGACTCGTCGTCCTCGACCACGACGAGCACATGCGGCCCGGCACCACCGCCGACTCCCTCGCGAAGCTCAAGCCGTCCTTCGCGGACATCGGCGACCTGGGCGGCTTCGACGCCGTGGCGCTGCAGAAGTACCACTGGGTGGAGAAGATCGACCACGTCCACCACGCGGGCAACTCCTCCGGCATCGTCGACGGCGCCGCCCTCGTCGCCATCGGCTCCCAGGAGGTCGGCGAGCGCTACGGCCTCACCCCGCGCGCGCGGATCGTCTCCGCCGCCGTCTCCGGCTCCGAGCCGACCATCATGCTCACCGGACCCGCCCCCGCCACCCGCAAGGCGCTCGCCAAGGCCGGCCTGACCATCGACGACATCGACCTCGTCGAGATCAACGAGGCGTTCGCGGCGGTCGTGCTGCGCTTCGTGAAGGACATGGGCCTGTCCCTGGACAAGGTCAACGTCAACGGCGGCGCCATCGCCCTCGGCCACCCCCTCGGCGCCACCGGCGCGATGATCCTCGGCACCCTGGTGGACGAACTGGAGCGCCAGGACAAGCGGTACGGCCTGGCCACCCTCTGCGTCGGCGGCGGCATGGGCATCGCCACCGTCGTCGAGCGCCTGTGAACTCCCCGCGGACCCACCAGACTTCTACGGAGACCCCTGCCATGACCGAGAGCACCACGATCCGCTGGGAACAGGACGACACCGGTGTCGTCACCCTCGTCCTCGACGACCCGAACCAGTCCGCGAACACCATGAACCAGGCGTTCCGCGACTCCCTCGCCGCGATCACCGACCGCCTGGAGGCCGAGAAGGACTCCCTCCGCGGCGTCATCGTCACCTCCGCGAAGAAGACCTTTTTCGCCGGCGGCGACCTGCGCGATCTGATCCGCGTCACCCCGGAGACCGCCCAGGAGCTGTTCGACGGCGGCATGGCGATCAAGCGGAACCTGCGCCGCATCGAGACCCTGGGCAAGCCGGTCGTCGCCGCGATGAACGGCGCGGCCCTCGGCGGCGGCTTCGAGATCGCCCTCGCCTGCCACCACCGGATCGCCCTCGACGCCCCCGGCTCCAAGATCGGCTGTCCCGAGGTCACCCTCGGCCTGCTCCCCGGCGGCGGCGGAGTCGTCCGCACCGTCCGGCTGCTCGGCATCGCCGACGCCCTGCTGAAGGTGCTGCTCCAGGGCAACCAGTACAGCCCCCGGCGCGCCCTGGAGAACGGCCTGGTGCACGAGGTGGCCGAGACGCGGGAGGAGATGCTCGCCAAGGCCCGAGCCTTCATCGACGCCCACCCCGAGTCCCAGCAGCCCTGGGACAAGCCCGGCTACCGCATCCCCGGCGGCACCCCCGCCAACCCCAAGTTCGCCGCCAATCTCCCGGCCTTCCCGGCCAACCTGCGCAAGCAGACCGGCGGTGCCCCCTACCCGGCCCCGCGCAACATCCTCGCCGCGGCCGTCGAGGGTTCCCAGGTCGACTTCGAGACCGCCCAGGTCATCGAGGCCCGCTACTTCGTGGAACTGGCCGCCGGGCAGATCTCGAAAAACATGATCCAGGCGTTCTTCTTCGACCTCCAGGCCGTCAACTCCGGCGCCAACCGCCCGAAGGGCGTCGAACCGCGCCAGGTCCGCAAGGTCGCCGTGCTCGGCGCGGGCATGATGGGTGCCGGCATCGCCTACTCGTGCGCCCGCGCGGGCATCGACGTCGTCCTGAAGGACGTCTCCCTGGAGGCCGCCCTCAAGGGCAAGGGCTACTCCGAGAAGCTGTGCGCCAAGGCCGTCTCCCGCGGCCGTACCACCCGGGAGAAGGCGGACGCGCTGCTCGCGCGCATCACCCCCACCGCCGACGTGCAGGACCTGGCGGGCTGCGACGCGGTCATCGAGGCGGTCTTCGAGGACACGGCCCTCAAGCACAAGGTGTTCCAGGAGGTCGAGCAGATCGTCGCCCCGGACGCCCTGCTGTGCTCCAACACCTCCACCCTGCCCATCACCACCCTCGCCGAGGGCGTCGAACGCCAGGCCGACTTCATCGGGCTGCACTTCTTCTCGCCGGTCGACAAGATGCCGCTCGTCGAGATCATCAAGGGCGAGCGCACCGGCGAGGAGGCGCTGGCCCGCGCCTTCGACCTGGTCCGGCAGATCAACAAGACGCCGATCGTCGTCAACGACTCGCGCGGCTTCTTCACCTCCCGCGTGATCGGCCACTTCATCAACGAGGGCGTCGCGATGGTCGGCGAGGGCATCGAGCCCGCGTCCGTCGAGCAGGCCGCCGCCCAGGCGGGCTACCCGGCCAAGGTGCTGTCCCTGATGGACGAGCTGACCCTGACCCTGCCCCGCAAGATCCGCAACGAGACGAAGCGGGCCGTCGAGGAGGCGGGCGGCACCTGGACCCCGCACCCGGCGGAGGCCGTCATCGACCGCATGGTCGACGAGTTCGGCCGCACCGGCCGCAGCGGCGGCGCCGGCTTCTACGACTACGACGACAGCGGCAAGCGGACGGGCCTGTGGCCGGGCCTGCGCGAGCACTTCACCGAGCCCGGCCACACGATCCCCTTCGAGGACATGCGGGAACGCATGCTCTTCTCCGAGGCGCTGGACACCGTCCGGCTGCTGGAGGAGGGCGTCCTGACGTCCGTCGCCGACGCCAACATCGGCTCGATCTTCGGCATCGGCTTCCCCGGCTGGACGGGTGGCGTCCTGCAGTACATCAACGGCTACGAGGGAGGTCTGCCCGGTTTCGTGGCCCGCGCGCGGGAGCTGGCCGAGCGCTACGGCGAGCGGTTCACGCCCCCCGCGCTGCTGGTCGAGAAGGCGGAGAAGGGGGAGCGCTTCACCGACTAGCGCGGCGGTCCCAGGGGTGTCACGTGGCTCACCTCGCGCCCGGCCGGGTGAGCCACTCGCCCAGTTCCTCCCGCAGCGAGCGCTGGAAGGTCGTCAGCAGCGCCTGCACGACCAGCGGCTGCATGTGCGCCGACAGCGACCGCACGTCCCGCTCGTCACGCTCCGACACCTCCCCCCGCAGCAGCCGGGACAGCTCACGGGCCGCGGCGCGCGAGTGCTCGATGAGGACCGCGCGGGCCGCCAGGATGGCCTCCTGCGACATCGGTACGTCCAACAGCCGCACCCCGAGCCGCAGCAGGCCGAGGTCCACGCGGTAGCCGTCGCCGTCCGGCCGTACGACGTCCATGGCCACCAGGCGCTCCACCTCGTCGTCGCCCAGCGCCCGCCCGGCCCGCTTCTCCAGCTCCGCCCGGCTCACCGTCTCCACGGTGTCCGGCGCCCAGGAGGCCACCACCGCGCGGTGGATCGCCAGGTCCTGCGGGCTGAGGTCCGGCGGCAGCTGCTGGAGGTAGCGCTCGATCCCCGCGAGGGTCATGCCCTGGTGCTGCAACTCCTCGATGAGCGCCAGGCGGGCCAGGTGCTCACGGCCGTAGTGCCCCACCCGGCGCGGGCCGATGACCGGCGGGGGCAGCAGGCCCCGGGTGCTGTAGAAGCGCACCGTGCGCACCGTGACACCGGCCCGCGCGGCCAGCTCGTCGACGGTGAGGGGCGGCTCCTCGGCATGGCTTGTCATGTGCAGCAGTATCGCTGTCTCACCAGTGGTGTGAAACCTCCGGTGAACCTGTGAGAAGTAACGCTCTGTGATGTGAGTCACCGCGCGTCACGATGCCCTGTGGGAAGGTGCTGCCTTGGTCTGTGCCGCAACACCCAGGGTGGTGCGGGCCGAGTCACCGTACGGACACCCGGCGCGTACAGCGCGCCGGGCGCACCAGAGAGTGGAACCACCCGTGAGCAAGGACGCCGTGGAAACGGCACAGGTCGCCGCACACCCCGAGGCGACCCAGGCGCCCGCGGACGCGGGCGACGCCGGTTACAGCAAGGACCTCAAGGCCCGCCACGTCAACATGATCGCCATCGGCGGCGCGATCGGCACCGGACTCTTCCTCGGCGCCGGCGGCCGCCTCCACAACGCGGGCCCCGCGCTCGCGCTGGCCTATCTGGTCTGTGGCATCTTCGCCTTCTTCGTCGTCCGGGCCCTCGGCGAGCTGGTCCTGTACCGGCCGTCCTCGGGCTCGTTCGTGTCGTACGCGCGCGAGTTCCTCGGCGAGAAGGGCGCGTACGTCGCCGGCTGGATGTACTTCCTGAACTGGTCGACGACCGGTATCGCCGACATCACCGCGATCGCGCTCTACACGCACTACTGGAGCGCCTTCACCGACATCCCGCAGTGGGTGCTCGCCCTGATCGCGCTCGCCGTGGTCCTCGCGGTGAACCTGATCTCCGTGAAGATCTTCGGCGAGATGGAGTTCTGGTTCGCGATCATCAAGGTCGCGACGCTGGTCGCCTTCATGTTCGTCGGCATCTTCCTGCTGGCCACCCAGCACGAGGTCGGCGGCCAGACGCCCGGCCTGCACGTGATCACCGACAACGGCGGCGTCTTCCCGCACGGCCTGATGCCCGTCGTCCTCGTCATGCAGGGCGTGATCTTCGCCTACGCCGCGCTGGAGCTGGTCGGTGTCGCCGCGGGCGAGACCGCCGAGCCGGAGAAGATCGTCCCCCGCGCGGTCAACTCGATCATGTGGCGGGTCGGCCTCTTCTACGTCGGCTCGGTCGTCCTCCTGGCCCTGCTGCTCCCCGGCTCGGTCTACTCGGCCGGCGAGAGCCCCTTCGTCACCGTCCTGTCGAAGATCGGCGTCCCGGCCGCGGGCGACGTGATGAACCTGGTGGTCCTCACCGCCGCCATGTCCTCGCTGAACTCCGGCCTGTACTCCACCGGCCGCATCCTGCGCTCCATGGCCATGGCGGGCTCCGCGCCGAAGTTCACCGCCCGGATGAACCGCAGCCAGGTGCCCTACGGCGGCATCCTGCTGACCTGCGCGGTCTGCGTGCTCGGCGTCGCCCTGAACTTCGTCATGCCCCACCAGGCCTTCGAGATCGTGCTGAACGTCGCCTCGCTCGGCATCATCTCCACCTGGGTGATCATCATGATCTGTCACCTGATCTTCGTCCGCCGGGCCAAGGCGGGCCTGGTGCAGCGACCGTCCTTCCAGCTCCCCGGCAGCCCGGTCACCGAGATCGCCACGATCACCTTCCTGCTGGTCTGCCTCGGCATGATGGGCAACGACCCCGAGGTGGGCCGCTGGACCCTCCTCCTCGTCCCGTTCATCGCCCTCGCCCTGGTCGCCGGCTGGTTCGGCGTCCGCCGCCGCGTCTCCGAGACCGCGGACCAGGAGCTGGCCAAGCTCACGAAGTAGCCCCCGACCAGCGGCTCGGCGTCGCTGTCAGTGGCATCGCCTACGGTGGCGTCAGACCGGAGACCGATGATGTCCGGCCTGACGCCACCGTCGCGTTCCGCCCCTCCGCAGCGCCCCGCGGCGAGGGCCCGCGGCGAGGCACCGCGGCCTGCCGGGCGCAGCGGATAGGGTGCGCACGGACCGCAGGAACCGGGGCCGGTGACGGCGTACGACCATGGGGAGGGCCGCAGTTGAGCCGCGACACCGACGTACTCGTGCTGGGCGGGGCGGGCGTGGACACCATCGTCCACGTACCGCAGCTGCCGCTGCCGTACGCCGACAGCTATCTCATCCACGACGGCATCCGCACCCGCGCGGGTCAGACCGGCGACTTCATGTCCCTCGGCCTGACCGCCCTGGGCCTGCGCACCCACCACCTGGACTTCCTCGGCGACGACCCCGAGGGCGACCTGGTGAGGGCCCTGCACCGGGACCACGGCATCGCGCTCACCGCGATCCCGCAGCCCGCCGGCACCAAGCGGGCCGTCAACCTGGTCGGCCCCGACGGCCGCCGGCTCTCCCTGTACGACAGCAGCCGCGCCCGGCCCGACGACCGCCTCCCCGAGGCCACGGTCCGGGACCTGGCCGCACGCAGCCGCCACGTCCACGTCTCCATCACCCAGCCGTGCGCCCACGCCCTGCCCGTGCTGCGCGAGACCGGCGTGACGATCTCCACCGACCTGCACGACTGGGACGGCGAGAACCCGTACCACGAGCCGTTCGCCCTCGCCGCGGACATCGTCTTCGTCTCCGCCGCCCGCCTCACCGACGTCGAGGGCACCCTGCGCCGGGTCGCGGAGCGGGGCCGCGCCCGCGCGGTCGTCGCCACGGCCGGCGCCGAGGGCGCCCACCTGCTCGCCGACGGCGAGCTGAGCCACGTACCGCCGGTGACGCCGCCCGCGCCGGTGGTGGACTCCAACGGCGCGGGCGACGCCTTCGCCGCCGCCTTCCTCTTCGGCTTCCTGAACGGCGAACCGCCCCGGCGCTGCGCCCGCTACGGCGCGATCGCGGGCGCCCACGCGTGCACGGTGCCGTCGACGCGGGTCGACGCCATCGCCCGGGAGGACCTGCTGCGGCGAGCGGCCGGACCGGACCCGTCGGTGACGGTCGCCGGCCCGTAGCCCTCAGTCCTCGTGTCCGTGCCCCCGCCCGTTCTCGTGCGCACCGTTCGTCGCCGCGATCTTCTTCCACGACTTCGGCTGCGCGGGGGCCTTCACGGACCTGGCGATCGACGCCTCCCGCGCCGTCGAGGCGGCCGGCTTCGACGGCTGGTACAGCCAGGTGTCGAACAGCGCGGCCAGCGGCTTGCCGGACACCTCCTCCGCGTACCGCCGGAAGTCGGCGACGGTCGCGTTGCCGTGCGCGTGCCGCTGCGGCCAGCCCTTCAGGAGCGTGAAGAAGTCCTCGTCGCCGATCTCGTTGCGCAGCGCCTGCAACGCCAGCGCGCCGCGGTCGTAGACGGCGACGTGGAACTGGTTCTCGGGGCCCGGGTCGCCGGGCTCGACCGTCCAGAAGGGGTCGTCGGCCGGCCGTGAGGCGTACACGTAGTCGGCGATCTCCTGCGCCGTCCCCTCGCCCTCGTGCTCGGACCACAGCCACTGCGCGTACCGCGCGAAGCCCTCGTTGATCCAGATGTCCTTCCACTGCCGCACGGACACCAGGTCGCCGTACCACTGGTGGGCCAGTTCGTGCACGACCAGCGACGTGTTGGTGCCGTTCGCGAACTGCCGCGGGCTGTAGAACGGCCGGGTCTGGGTCTCCAGCGCGTACCCGGTGTCCGTGTTCGGCACATAGCCGCCGAGCGCGTTGTACGGGTACGGGCCGAAGTACCCGGTCAGCCAGTCGGCGATCTCCCCGGTCCGCTCGATGCTGGCCCGCGCGGCCCCGTAGTGGTCGCCGAGGTCCTTGCTGTAGGCGTTGACGACCGGGATGCCGCTCTCCGTCTTCCCGGTGGTGAGGTCGAACCGGCCGACGGCGAGCGTGGCGAGATACGTCGCCTGCGGCTTGTTGGAGCGCCAGTTCCAGCGGGTCCAGCCGAGGCGGGAACTCGTCGACTGGAGCGTGCCGTTGGAGATGGCCTGGGTGCCGTCCGGGACCAGCACCGACACGTCGTAGGTGGCCTTGTCCAGCGGGTGGTCGTTGCTCGGGAACCACCACCAGGCCGCCTCGGGCTCGTTCGCCGCGACCCCGCCGTCCGGAGTGCGGTGCCAGCTGGTGAAGCCGTACGCCTCCTTCTGCGACGGCACTCCGCTGTAGCGGACCACGACGGTGACGGCCGTGCCCTTGTCGAGCGGGGTCTTCGGCGTGATCTCCAGCTCGTGCTCGCCGGTCGCCCGGAACTTCGCGAGGGCCCCGTTGACGCGCACCTCGCTCACGTCGAGCAGGAAGTCGAGGTTGAACGTCGACAGGTCCTGGGTGGTGCGGGCGAGGAGGGTCGCCGTGCCCTCCAGCCGGTCGGTGGCGGGCTGGTACTTCAGCCGGAGGTCGTAGTGGGAGACGTCGTAGCCGCCGTTGCCGTACGCCGGGTAGTAGGGGTCGCCGATGCCCGGCGCGCCGGGGGCGTGACTCGCGGCCGATGCCGGGATCGCCAGCAGGAGGGAGGCCGCGGCCAGCGCGCCCGGAGCGGTGATTCTGCGGTGCACGTCAGCTCCAAATCCTAGGTGGGCAGGCCCTGTTCGGGTGTGTTCGAAGCCTAAGCAGACCCCGCACCTGTGAGCATGTCCATGGCCACCCCTGTCACAGGATCGCCATCCGGCCGTCACGATCATGCCCGCCGCGGCGGTCGTTTCCGGCCACGTCCGTCCCGTACGACACGCCACGCGCCCTCTTCTGCGCGGGAGTTGATGCCCTGTAGCGTCCGCGGCATGCCGATACGCACGCGCTTCACGATCTGGAGACCGTTCGCGACGGCGGCCACCGCCGCCCTGATGGCCGGCTTCCTCACCCCCGCCACGGCCCAGGCCGCACCCCGCACCGACCACACCGCACCCGGCACGACGGCCCCGGCCACTCCCGCGGCGGCCCCGGCCACTCCCGCGGCGGCCCCGGCCGCTCCCGCGGCGGCCCCGGCCGCTCCCGCCGGATCCCGCACCAGCCGGCCCGTCTACTCCTACGACAACGCCATCCGCGAGGCCGTCTGGGTCGACACCCGCCTCGACGGCGACGGCGACGGCCGCACCGACCGCGTCGCCGTGGACATCGTCCGCCCGCGCGAGGCCGCACAGCAGGGCCGCAAGGTCCCCGTCATCATGGACGCCAGCCCGTACTACGCCTGCTGCGGACGCGGCAACGAGAGCCAGAAGAAGACGTACGACGCGGCCGGGAACGTCGTCCAGATGCCGCTGTTCTACGACAACTACTTCGTTCCGCGCGGCTACGCCGTCGTCGGGGTCGACCTGGCCGGAACCAACCGCTCCGACGGCTGTGTGGACGTCGGCGGCCGCTCCGACATCCAGTCCGCGAAGGCCGTCGTCGACTGGCTGAACGGCCGTGCCAAGGCGTACACCACCCGCACCGGCACCACCCGCGCCAAGGCGGCCTGGAGCACCGGCCGGACCGGGATGATCGGCAAGAGCTACGACGGCACCGTCGCCAACGGCGTCGCCGCCACCGGCGTGGAGGGCCTGGATACCATCGTCCCGATCGGCGCGATCTCCTCCTGGTACGACTACTACTTCGCCAAGGGCGCCCCGCTGTTCGACTCCGGCCCCGACGGGCTGGCGTACCGCGTCGAGAGCCCCGAGGCCCGTGCCCGCTGCGCCGCCGTACAGCAGCGCCTCGTCGACGGCGCGCCGCGCACCGGCGACTGGACCCCGCTGTGGACCGAGCGGGACTACGTGCGCCACGCCGACCGGGTCCGCGCCAGCGTCTTCGTCGTCCACGGCACGCAGGACCTCAACGTCCGCGCCAAACACTTCGGGCAGTGGTGGGACGCGCTCGCGAAGAACGGCGTCGAGCGCAAGATCTGGCTCTCCCAGGTCGGCCACGTCGACCCGTTCGACTTCCGCCGCGCGGCCTGGGTCGACACCCTGCACCGCTGGTTCGACCACGAACTCCTCGGCTACGACAACGGCATCGACGACGAGCCCATGGCCGACATCGAACGCGCGCCCGACGAGTGGGTCACCTCGTCCGTGTGGCCGCCGCGGGGCACCCGGGCCGCCACGCTCCGGCCCGCCGAAGGCGACCTCGACGGCGTCGGCACCCTCGGTCTGCGCCCCGGCACCGGCACCGAGACCTTCACCGACGACCCGCGGCACGACGAGACCGACTGGGCCGCCCGCATCGACCAGGCCACGCCCGACAAGGCGGGCTTCAGCACCGGCCCGCTCACCCGCGACCTGCGGCTGTCCGGCTCCTCGAAGGTGACCGTCACCGCCACGCCCACCACCTCCAGCGCCCACCTCAGCGCCGTCCTGGTGGACCTCGGCCCCGACACCATCCGCGACTACGCCGACGCCGGCGAGGGCATCACCACCCTCGCCGACCGCACCTGCTGGGGCGCGAGCACCGCCGGCGACAGCGCCTGCTTCAAGGAGACCGCGGCGAAAACCGCCGACGTCGACTACACGATCGTCAGCCGCGGCTGGGCCGACCTCGGCAACCACGCCTCCGCCACCGGCGCCCCGCTCACCCCGGGCAAGCCGTACACGATCACCCTCGACCTGGCCGCCACCGACCACGTCGTACCCAAGGGGCACCGGCTCGCGCTGATCGTCGCCGGGACCGACAAGGACCTGATCGAGCCCCCGTTGAGCACCCCGACGCTCACGCTCGACCTGTCCCGCACCTTCGCGCGCGTCCCGCTCGTCGGCGGCGCGGCTGCCTTCGCCCGCGCCACGGCCGGCATGGCGACCGCCGTGCCCGAGGCCGCCCCGCTGGACGGCGTACGCGAACCCCGCCCCGCCCACCCGGTGCCGTGACCCTGCCCGAGCCGTAGCCCCGCCCCGCGCGAAGGCCCGCTAAGCGGAGGAGGCGCCGAGGACCAGCCCCGCCGCCTCCTCCGCACAACCCCAGGCCACGGTGACGCCCGCGCCGCCGTGGCCGTAGTTGTGCACCAGCGGCCGCCCGTCCGGCAGCGTCTCCCGGTCCAGCCGCACCGCGTCCCGCGCGGGCCGCAGCCCCACCCGGTGCTCCAGCACCCGCGCGCCGGCGATCTCCGGGCGCAGCGCCGCGCACCGCCGCACGATCGCCGCCGCCACCGCCGGATCCGGCTCGGCCGCCCACACGTCCTCCTCGGCCGTGCCGCCGAGCACCAGCCGGCCCGGCTGCGGGAAGACGTACGCCATCTCCCCGTCGGCGCCGGTGGAGACCGTCCAGGTGCGGACGCCGGGGTTCTCCGTCACGACCAGCTGCCCGCGCACGGGCCGCACCCCCGGATCCGGCACCAGCGTCCGGGCGCCCAGCCCCGTGCAGTTGACCACCACCGGCGCGCCGGGCTCGGTCAGCGCCGACACCGCGCGCTCCTCGACCACCCCGCCCGCCGCCCGCAACCGCTCCCGCAGCCACGGCAGATGAACCGCCATGTCGACGAGCGGCAGCCGCGCCCACAGCCCGCTCCCCGGGTACTCGTCCGCCGTCGCGGCCCGCAGCCCGGGCAGCCGCGCCGCGGCCCAGCCGCTCACGTCGTCCAGATCCGTCTCGCCCAGTACCCCTTCGACCATGCGTACGCCGGTCACCTCCGGCCGCGCGGCCAGCTCCTCGTACACGGCCAGCGAACGCAGCGCCCACGCCCGTGCCGCCGCGGCCGGCCGGATCCGGTACGGCCACCACAGGGCGCCCGCGACCGCCGAGGTGGTCCGCTCCACCGGCTCGCGCGACCACAATCGGACCCGCCGCCCGCGTTCGGCCAGCACCACGGCGGTCGTCAGCCCGATGACCCCGCCACCCACCACGACCACGTCGTCCCGCACGTCACCGTCCACGCGGGGGACGGTAGCGGAATGTGTCATGCCGCGCTCAGGACGGTGCCGGACTGGGGATACTCACAGCATGTCTGCCGCGTATGCGACCTTTGGCCTGGCACCGGCGATGCGCGCCGGAGGCGTCCTCGCGGACGGCGCCTACCAGGTGCACCGGGACTTCGTCGACTTCATCGTCGACGGACGCCCCCTGCTCTTCCGGCTCTCCGACCTGGACGCCGTCTCCCCGCTCGCCGCCGACGTGCCGCCCGCCATCTTCACCGCCCAGGTGCGCGCCCTGCTGCTGGAGGCCGACGCGCCGCTGCCCGGCGGACGGTACGTCGTCTACGGCTGCCCCGAGTGCGCCGACCTGGGCTGCGGCGCCGTCACCGCCGTCATCGAACGCGACGGCGACGACTACGTCTGGCGGGAGTTCGCCTGGCAGACCGAGGAGCGGGCCGACCTCGAACTCAACGGCTACCACGGGATAGGGCCGTTCCGGTTCCGCGGCGAGGAGTACCGCGCGGCCCTGCGTTCCCTGCTCGACTCCGCCGGCCCCCACCCCGGTGCCGCCCGCCGCCGGGTGCTGCTCATCGGCGCCCGCGTCGCCGTGCTCGCCAAGCTCGCCGCGGCCCTGCGCACCATCGGCATCGGCGCCGACATCGCCCACGACACCGACCACGTGCCCCCGGAGGAACTGCGCGCCTACGGCGCCGTCGCCTTCGGCCGCGCGGTGGGCCCGCGGGAGCGCGCCGCCGTCCGCGCTGCCTTCGAACGCGCCGGGGTCGACGTGGCCTACGTCGACGGCCTCGCCCCGATCGTCCCGCTGCTCGTCGCCCAGATAGAACACGCCCTCGACCGCAGCCCCGTGGAGCGGCGCCGCCTGACCCGGCTGGTCGCCGCCGACGGCGAGGCGGGCGTCGAGGTCGCCTCCCCCTGCCGGGTCGTCCTCACCGCGTACCGCCTCGACCGCCTCTACCGCACCCACACCCGCGAACTCTTCGACGGCGTCCTCGAACCGGGCCGCCACCGCATCCCGCTGGACGCCAGGGCCGTCCGGGGCGAGGCGTACGTCGTCGCGCGGACGGCGGAAAGCGTGCTGGTGGAGGCGATGGCCCGGTGAGGAACAGGTGCCCGGCGGGGGAGGGCGGCCGTTAGGATCGGCGGTCTGATGACTGCCACCCTCGTCGCCAAGAACCTCGCCGCCGGCCACGGCGACCGCTCGCTGTTCACCGGCCTCGACCTCGTCGTGGCCCCCGGCGACGTGATCGGCCTGGTCGGCGCCAACGGCGCCGGGAAGTCCACCCTGCTGCGCCTGCTCGCCGGCCTCGACACCCCCGAGCAGGGCGAGCTGCGGCTCTCCCCGCCGACCGCGACCGTCGGCCATCTGCCGCAGGAGCCGGAGCGGCGGCCGGGGGAGAGCGTGCGGGAGTTCCTGGCCCGCCGCACCGGCGTGGCCGCCGCCCAGCGGGCCATGGACGAGGCCACCGAGGGCCTGGTCGAGGGACGGCCGGGCGCGGACGACGCGTACGCGGCGAGCCTGGAGCGCTGGCTCGGCCTCGGCGGCGCCGACATCGACGAACGCGCCGAGGAGGTCGCCGACACCCTCGGCCTCGCGGTCGGCCTAGACCAGCCGATGACCTCCCTGTCCGGCGGGCAGGCCGCCCGCGCGGGCCTCGCCTCCCTGCTGCTGTCCCGCTACGACGTCTTCCTCCTCGACGAGCCCACCAACGACCTCGACCTCGACGGCCTGGAACGCCTCGAACGCTTCGTCGGCGGCCTGCGCGCCGGCACCGTCGTCGTCAGCCACGACCGCGAGTTCCTCACCCGCACCGTCACCAAGGTCCTCGAACTGGACCTCGCCCAGCGGCAGATCAACCTCTACGGCGGCGGCTACGAGGCCTACCTGGAGGAACGCGAGACGGCCCGCCGGCACGCCCGCGAGGACTACGAGGAGTACGCCGACAAGAGGGCCGCCCTCCAGGACCGCGCCCAGACGCAGCGCGCCTGGATGGACAAGGGCGTGAAGAACGCCCGGCGCAAGGCGGGCAGCGACAACGACAAGATCGGCCGCAAGTTCCGCAGCGAGGCCAGCGAGAAGCAGGCCGCGAAGGCCCGCCAGACCCAGCGCATGATCGAACGGCTGGAGACGGTCGAGGAGCCCCGCAAGGAGTGGGAACTGCGCATGGAGATCGCCGCCGCCCCGCGCTCCGGCGCGGTCGTCGCCTCCCTGCGCGACGCGGAGGTGCGGCGCGACGGCTTCACGCTCGGCCCCGTCACCCTCCAGATCGACTGGGCCGACCGGGTCGCCGTGACCGGCGCCAACGGCGCGGGCAAGTCCACCCTGCTCGCCGCGCTCCTCGGCCGCGTCCCGCTCGACGCCGGACACGCGGCCCTCGGCTCCGGCGTCCTCGTCGGCGAGGTCGACCAGGCCCGCAAGCTGTTCCACGGCCCGGAGGCCCTGCTGGACGCGTTCCGCGCGGCCGTCCCCGACACCGAGCCGGTCGAGGTCCGCACCCTGCTCGCCAAGTTCGGCCTGAAGTCGGAGCACGTGCTGCGCCCCGCCGCCACCCTCTCCCCGGGCGAGCGCACCCGCGCCGCGCTCGCCCTCCTCCAGGGCCGCGGCGTCAACCTCCTCGTCCTCGACGAGCCGACCAACCACCTCGACCTGCCCGCCATCGAACAGCTGGAATCCGCCCTCGACGCCTACCCGGGCACGCTCCTGCTGGTCACCCACGACCGCCGCATGCTGGACGCGGTCCGGGTGACCCGCCGCCTGGAGGTCGCGGCCGGCAAGGTCACCGAACGCTGAGTCCTGACGTCCGGATCATCCGGCTCGGTGAGCGCCGCCCGCGCTGTGCCGTGGCCCCGGCTCGCCCCGCCCCGCCGGACAGCATCCGGTGACACGGCCCAGGGCCCCCGGCGCAGCGCACCGAGGGCCGGGATCCGTGGGGCTCAGCCCCTGCCGCCCTTCTTCGGGTCGAGCAGGCCCGCGCGGCGCAGCGCGTCGGCCATGGCGCCGTTGGCCGGCGCCGGAGCCTGACGTCCGCCGCCGTTGCCCCCGCTCCCGCTTCCGCGCCCGCGGCCCCCGCCCTGCCGCTGCTGCGGCGGACGGCCGCCCCGCGGCTGACGGCGCTCACCGGACGGCTGCCCGCCCTGCGGGGCCGCCTCGTCGTCCAGTCGCAGCGTCAGCGAGATCCGCTTGCGCGGGATGTCGACGTCGAGCACCTTCACCTTGACGATGTCGCCCGGCTTGACCACGTCACGCGGGTCCTTGACGAACGTCCTCGACATCGCGGACACGTGCACCAGACCGTCCTGGTGGACACCCACGTCGACGAACGCCCCGAACGCGGCCACGTTCGTGACCACGCCCTCCAGGACCATGCCCGGCTCCAGGTCGGAGATCTTCTCCACGCCCTCCTTGAACGAGGCCGTCCGGAACGCGGGCCGCGGGTCGCGGCCCGGCTTCTCCAGCTCCCTGAGGATGTCGGTGACGGTCGGCAGACCGAACGTCTCGTCCACGAAGTCCTGCGGCCTGAGCGAACGCAGCACCCCCGTGTTGCCGATGAGCGCGGCCACCTCCTGGCCGGTGGTCTTCACGATGCGCCGCACCACCGGGTACGCCTCCGGGTGCACGCTGGACGCGTCCAGCGGGTCGTCGCCGCCGCGGATGCGCAGGAAGCCCGCGCACTGCTCGTAGGCCTTCGGGCCCAGCCGCGGCACCTTCTTCAGCTGCGTGCGGGAGGTGAAGGGGCCGTTGGCGTCGCGGTGCGCCACGATGTTCTCCGCCAGCCCGGAGGAGATGCCGGAGACCCGCGCCAGCAGCGGCGCGGAGGCGGTGTTCACGTCCACGCCGACGCCGTTCACACAGTCCTCGACGACCGCGTCCAGGGAGCGCGACAGCTTCACCTCGGACAGGTCGTGCTGGTACTGGCCGACGCCGATCGACTTCGGGTCGATCTTCACCAGCTCGGCCAGCGGGTCCTGCAGCCGGCGCGCGATCGACACCGCGCCGCGCAGCGACACGTCCAGCTCGGGCAGCTCCTGGGAGGCGAACGCCGACGCCGAGTACACCGAGGCGCCCGCCTCGGACACCATCACCTTGGTGAGCTTCAGCTCGGGGTGCCTGGCGATGAGTTCCCCGGCGAGCTTGTCGGTCTCGCGGGACGCGGTGCCGTTGCCGATCGCGATCAGCTCGACCGCGTGGGTCTTCGCCAGCCGGGCCAGCTGGGCGATCGCCTCGTCCCACTTGTTGGCCGGGACGTGCGGGTAGATCACGTCCGTGGCGACGACCTTGCCGGTGGCGTCGACGACGGCCACCTTCACGCCCGTACGGAAACCGGGGTCCAGGCCCAGCGTGGCGCGCGTGCCCGCCGGGGCCGCCAGCAGCAGGTCCCGCAGGTTCGCCGCGAACACCTTGACCGCCTCGTCCTCGGCGGCCGTGCGCAGCCGCAGCCGCAGGTCGATGCCGAGGTGGACGAGGACGCGGGTGCGCCAGGCCCAGCGGACCGTGTCCGTCAGCCACTTGTCGGCGGGGCGGCCCCGGTCGGCGATGCCGAAGCGGTGCGCGATCATCCCCTCGTACGACGACGGCCCGTCGGTGGGCTCCTCCGGCTCCAGGACGAGATCCAGGACCTCCTCCTTCTCACCGCGCAGCATCGCGAGGATCCGGTGCGAGGGCAGCTCGGTGAAGGGCTCCGCGAAGTCGAAGTAGTCGGAGAACTTCGCGCCGGCCTCCTCCTTGCCCTCCCGCACCCTGGCCACGAGCCGCCCGCGCACCCACATGCGCTCGCGCAGCTCGCCGATCAGGTCGGCGTCCTCCGAGAACCGCTCGGTGAGGATGGCGCGCGCGCCGTCCAGCGCGGCCTGCGCGTCGGCGACGCCCTTGGCGGGGTCCACGAAGGCCGCGGCGGCGGCCGCCGGCTCGACGGTCGGGTCGCCCAGCAGGCCGTCCGCCAGCGGCTCGAGACCGGCCTCGCGGGCGATCTGCGCCTTGGTGCGGCGCTTGGGCTTGAACGGCAGATAGATGTCCTCCAGGCGCGCCTTCGTCTCGGCGCCCCGGATCCGGGCCTCCAGCTCCTCGGTCAGCTTGCCCTGCTCGCGCACCGAGTCCAGGATCGCGGCGCGCCGCTCCTCCAGCTCCCGCAGATAGCGCAGCCGCTCCTCGATCGTGCGCAGCTGCGCGTCGTCGAGCATCTCGGTCGCTTCCTTGCGGTAGCGCGCGATGAAGGGCACCGTCGAACCGCCGTCCAGCAGCTCGACGGCGGCCTTGACCTGCCGCTCCCTGACGCCGAGCTCCTCGGCGATCCTGCCTTCGATGGACCCTGCTCCGAGGGACCCGGGTGTCGTCACGATCCCGTACCGCCTTCTCACTCCGGTTGCGCGGCAATTGTGGCAGGTGGCACCGACAACCGGGGCTCAGGGCCGGTCGGGCGTCAGGACGCGGCGCGGCGCGCCCCCTACGCCCGGCGCCCGGAGGCCGAGGCGCCGCCGAAGAGCCGGGCCAGCGCGCGGAAGGGCAGGGTGACCACCGTGGCGATGGCGCCGCCGATCTGTCGCAGTACGTCCGCGATTGCACGGAACACGTCGATCTCCTCTTCGTCGTCCATGGTTCCGGGTCACTGCTACGCGGCGTCGGGTACCTCACCCGGCCCCCGGCACACATGGCGGAAGAGGTGGGGCGCTGCTCACGCCCGGGACCGCAGCGCACCGGGCCGGGGAGCACGGGCCAGGAGCCGCTTCATCCTGACGTCGTCCAGGTGAAGCGCGGCGAGCGGCGCTCCAGGAACGCGGCGACGCCCTCCGCTGTGTCGCCGCTCTCCCGCGCCCGCGCGACCCAGTGCTCGTCCCGGTCGGTCCGCCCGTTCGCGAACTCCTTGGCCGCCGCCTGCGTCAGCTGCGAGCGCGCCGTGAGGATCCGGGTGAACTCGGCCACGCGCTTGCCGAGTTCGCCCTCCGGCAGCACCTCGTCCACCAGCCCCGTCCGCAGCGCCCGCTCCGCGTCGATCAACTCGCCGGAGAACAGCAGGTATTTCGCGGTGGCCGGGCCCACCAGCGACACCAGCCGCCGGGTGGAGGACGCCGGGTAGACGATCCCGAGCTTCGCCGGCGTCACCCCGAACAGCGCGCCCTGCTCCGCGAACCGCAGATCACAGGCCGCCGCGAGCTGCGAGCCACCGCCCACACAGTGCCCCCGGACCGCCGCCAGCGTCGGCTTCGGGAACGCCGCGAGCGCCTCCTCGGCGGCCACCGCCAGCCCCTGCGCCTCCTCGGGTGACCCCTGGAGCGTGGAGATGTCGGCGCCCGCGCAGAAGGTGGCGCCGTCACCCGTCAGCACCAGCGCGCGGACCTCCGGATCGGCGGCCAGCGCGTCGAGCAGCGGCGGCAGCGCCCGCCACATCGCGGCGGTCATGGCGTTGCGCTTGGCCGGGTGGCGGATGACGACGGTGGCGACCGAGTCGGCGACGCGGTGCAGCAGCTGGGGCTCCATGCGCGGGATGCTAGCGCCGGCCCTCGTCCACCGGGATCGCCACCCGCCTCGCACTGGCCTCCTGGCCGAGCGGCAGCCCGTATGCGGACCGGGCGGAGGGGGACGACAAACCCGTACAACCCGAATAGTTCGCAAAGTCGGCACGGGCGGGACAGGAGCAGTCCCCCAACTGACCGCGTCATACGCCAACGGTGCAAAAACGAGCGATAATCGCTGACTTGTGTTCAGCTCTCCGACACGGCCGGGCCCGTTGTCACCATTCGACGTGTGGTGACAATCGAGCGCGAGGGTGGCGACCGGACGATGGCAGGCGGCGCAGAGGCACCCCTTGAGGAGAAGACGCCCGATCCGCTGCCGTACGAGGGCGTGTGGAGGTTCACCGCCCCCGCCGTCGACGCCTCGGTCCCGCAGGCCCGGCACGCCGTACGGGACCTGCTGCTGCGTCAGTCCGTCCCCATCTGCGACGACACCGCCCAGGGGCTGCTGCTGATCGTGTCGGAGCTGGTCACGAACGCCGTCCGGCACGCGGCGCTGCTGTCGCCGATGCTCGCCGTGGAGGTCGCCGTGGGTGCCGACTGGGTACGGGTCTCGGTGGAGGACAACCATCCGTACCGCCCCACGGCCCTGGAGGCCGACCACGCGCAGACCGGCGGCCGGGGACTGCTCCTGGTCCGGGAGATCACCCGGGAGGCGGGCGGGGTGTGCGACGTCGAGCACACGGCGAGCGGCGGCAAGGTGATCTGGGCCGCCCTGCCCCTCGCCCCCGCGCGCCCGGCCTGAAAACGCTCGGTAGAGCGGACGCGCCCGGTCGAGGGGACACGCCCGGCAGAGCGGACGCGCCCGGTCGAGGGGACGCGCCCGGTCGAAGGGACGCGTCCGGCCCGGCCACCGGGGCCCGGCCGCAGACACCGCATCCGGGTTCCGGGCGGCCCCGGCGGTGGCTACCAGCCCGCCGACGGCCCGGTCAGTTCCCTGATCGCCGGGCGGGCCGCGTCCAGCACCGTCATGAACCACGCCGAGAACGGGCCCCCGGCGTGCCGCTCCGCCAGCTCGGCCGAGGTCACGAACGCGGTGGCGCCGACCTCCTCCGGGTCCGGCGCGAGCGGCGACTGCACCAGGCCCACGAACAGGTGGTTGTACTCCTGCTCCACCAGACCGGACGCCGGGTCCGGGTGGTTGTAGCGCACCGTGCCCGCCGCGGCCAGCAGCGACGGGGAGACCCCCAGCTCCTCGTACGTACGCCGGGCCGCCGCCGCGAAGGGCGCCTCACCGGGGTACGGATGACCGCAGCACGAGTTGGACCACACGCCGGGGGAGTGGTACTTGCCGAGCGCCCGCTGCTGCAGCAGCAGCCGGCCCCGCTCGTCGAACAGGAAGACCGAGAAGGCCCGGTGCAACTGCCCGGGGGGCTGATGGGCCGCCAGCTTCTCCGCGGTGCCGATCGTGACGCCGTTCTCGTCGACCAGTTCCAGCAAGATCGCGTCCGCGGTGCCGCTCGACGTGCTGTGCGTCGCGGTGGCAGGTGTGATCGGCATACCCATCCTTCGCCTCGTTCCTCGCGCCCCAGTCTGCCGTACGAATCCGGCACTCCCGGCACTTCCCGGCCCGGCCCGCATGTCCCGACCGGGACGCCATCGGGAAAGGGGCCCGGTAGGTGATCGTGCCCGGGGCGCTGTGCCAGGAACCGTGCGCACTGGTGTGCGGTCAGCCCGGCCGGTGCTGCCACTGACACAGCCGGTGGCGGCGCCCCGGCCGTGTCAGTGACACAGCCGGGCCTCGTGCTCCGCGTGGCCGCTCGGCTCCAGCTGGAACGTGCAGTGCTCCACGTCGAAGTGGTCGCCGAGACACCCCTGCAGCTCGTGCAGCATCTTCTCGTGCCCGATCGCGCCGAGCAGGTCGGGGCGGACGACGACGTGCGCGGACAGCACCGGCATGCCCGAGGTGATCGTCCACGCGTGCAGGTCGTGCACGTCCTCCACGCCGTCCAGCGCCAGTATGTGGGCGCGCACCTCCGCCATGTCGACGCCCTTCGGCGCCGACTCCAGCAGCACGTCCAGCGTCTCGCGCAGCAGCTTCAGGGTGCGCGGCACGATCATCAGCCCGATGACCAGCGAGGCGATCGGGTCGGCGGCCTGCCAGCCGGTGGTGAGGATCACCGCCGCCGAGATCAGCACCGCCACCGAGCCCAGGGCGTCCGCCGCCACCTCGAGAAAGGCGCCGCGCACGTTCAGACTCTCCTTCTGGCCGCGCATCAGCAGGGTGAGCGAGATCATGTTCGCCACCAGGCCGATCCCGCCGAACACCAGGGTCAGTCCGCCCTCGGTGCCCGCCGGGGTGATGAACCGCTGGATCGCCTCGTACAGCACATACCCGCCGACGCCGAGCAGCAGCAGACAGTTGGCGAGCGCGGCCAGGATCTCGGCGCGGGCATAGCCGAAGGTCCGCTTCTCGGTCGGGGGCAGGTTGGCGAAGTGGATCGCCAGCAGGGCCATGCCGAGCCCCAGCGCGTCCGTCGCCATGTGGGCCGCGTCGGCGATCAGCGCGAGCGAGTCCGCCAGCACCCCGCCGGCGATCTCCACCAGCATCACGGTGATCGTGATCCCCAGCGCGATCCGCAGCCGGCCCCGGTACGCCGCGGCGGCCGTACCGGAGGCCGGTACGGCGTGCGCGTGTCCGTGGTCGTGCCCAGCCCCCATGAAAGCCGCCTCCCGTGATCGGTCCGGATCACAGTGAACTACGGGTGGGGGGTATCGGGCAACGCGGCACTGAACACCGTTGTCATATGCTCTGACCTGCGGAAACGATCCGCTGGTCAGAGCGCTGCGCTGCTCAGCGGCCGTGGTGCAGCAGCCAGCCCCGCCACGCCGATTCGACCATCTCGCGTACCCCTCGGCCGGCCGTCCACCCGAGTTCGGCCGCGGCCCGCCCGGCGGCGGCGACGGCGCGCGGGGCGTCCCCGGCGCGGCGCGGCTCGACGACGGCCGGCCGGGTGTCGCCGGTCACCTCGCCGATCAGCGTGATCAGCTCCCGCACCGAGACGCCCTCGCCGCGGCCGATGTTCAGCGTCAGATCGCCCGCCGCGTCCCCGCCGGACAGCCGGCGGACCGCCGCGAGGTGGGCATCGGCGAGGTCGGCGACATGGATGTAGTCGCGCACACAGGTGCCGTCCGGGGTCGGATAGTCGTCGCCGAAGATCCGCGGCGCCTCGTCGCGGGTCAGCCGGTCGAAGACCATCGGCACGACGTTGTGGACGCCGGTGTCGGCCAGCTCGGGGGTGGCCGCGCCGGCCACGTTGAAGTACCGCAGGCACACGGTCGCGATGCCGTGCGCCCGGCCCGCGGCCCGTACCAGCCACTCACCGGCCAGCTTGGTCTCGCCGTACGGGTTCACCGGCGCGCAGGGCGTGTCCTCCGTGATGAGGTCCACATCCGGGTTGCCGTAGACGGCCGCCGAGGACGAGAACAGGAACCGCCGGATCCCGGCCGCGGCGACCGCGTCCAGCAGCGTCGCCAGCCCGCCCACGTTCTCCTGGTAGTACCAGGTGGGGCGCGCGACCGACTCGGCCACCTGCTTGCGCGCGGCGAGATGCACCACACCGGTCACCTCGTGCTCGGCGAAGACCCGCTTCAGCAGCTCCGCGTCCGTCGCCGAGCCCCGCACCAGCGGCACGCCGTCCGGCAGCCGCGCGGGCACCCCCGCCGACAGATCGTCCAGGGCGACGACCCGCTCCCCGGCCCCGGTCATGGCCCGTGCCACATGAGCCCCGATGTATCCGGCACCGCCGGTGATCAGCCACGTCATGGTCGCCCACCCTAATCCGGCCTCCGCCGGGGAGCCGAGTCCGCACGGCACGGCCGGCCCGCTCCCCGCGGCTGCGGGCACCGCTCCGCCACGCTCCGGAACCGCCCCCTCACCGCCGCCGCGCGCCTCGATCGTCGTATGTCATGAATGTCCGTTCTGGACGTGTGGTTTTGTGCCCCGGCCCCCGGAGCCCTCATGATGATCACGGCGGAGCGGCGCGCGGCGCGGGGCGTCCGGGCCGTGAACAGGCGGTGAACACGGGCCTCCGATCATCCGATAGCCTCTGCCGACATGCCGCCGCCTGGCGCAGCCGATGGGCAGCCCAAGGGGCGCCCCCACCATGTTCAGGCCCGGCGCCGTCCGCGTCGGCACGCAGGGAGTGAGTTCGGTTGTCGACCGCCATCCTCACCGGTCAGCCGGTCCCCGGATCGTCGATCGAGGGCGATCTGCGGTCCCTCGGCTTCGAGGTGCGCACCGCCGCCGACGCCGCCGACGCCGAGACACTGCTCGCGCAGGTACCCGGTGACCAGCGCGTCGCGGTCGTCGACGCGCGCTTCGTCGGTCATGTGCACGCCCTGCGGCTCGGTCTGACCGACCCCCGCTTCCCGCTGGCCGCCATCCCCGGCGCCGTCACGGCCCAGCCGGCCGGCCGCCAGGCCCTGACCCGTGCGATGGCCCGCGAGAACACCTCCGGCAGCGGCACCGCCCCCGCCGACGGCGACACCGCGCTCGCCGTGGCCGGCCTCGCCGACCGCGTCGTCACCGCGCTCGACGCGGACGGCGCCGCCGTGCACCGCCCCGAGCTGGGCAGCCTCGTCGCCACCGTCCCCACGGACCCGCAGACCCGCAACGAGGCCCGCCAGGCCGTGGCCGCCGTCGATGACGAGGCGATCCGGCTGAAGTCCGCCGTGAAGGCCCGCGACGGCTTCTTCACGACCTTCTTCATCAGCCCGTACTCCCGCTACATCGCCCGCTGGTGCGCCCGCCGCGGCCTGACCCCCAACCAGGTCACCACCGCCTCCCTGCTCACCGCGCTGATCGCGGCGGGCTGCGCGGCCACCGGCACCCGCGGCGGCTTCGTCGCGGCCGGTGTCCTGCTGATCGCCTCCTTCGTGCTGGACTGCACCGACGGCCAGCTCGCCCGCTACTCCCTGCAGTACTCCACCCTCGGCGCCTGGCTCGACGCCACCTTCGACCGCGCCAAGGAGTACTCCTACTACGCGGGCCTCGCCCTCGGCGCCGCCCGCGGCGGCGACGACGTCTGGGCGCTCGCCCTCGGCGCGATGGTCCTCCAGACCTGCCGGCACGTGGTCGACTTCTCCTTCAACGAGGCCAACCACGACGCCACCGCCAACACCAGCCCCACCGCCGCCCTCTCCGACAAGCTGGACAGCGTCGGCTGGACGGTCTGGGTGCGCCGCATGATCGTCCTGCCGATCGGCGAACGCTGGGCGATGATCGCCGTCCTGACCGCCGTCACCACCCCCCGCATCACCTTCTACGCCCTGCTCATCGGCTGCGGCTTCGCCGCCACCTACACCACCGCGGGCCGCGTGCTGCGCTCGCTGACCCGCAAGGCGCAGCGGACCGGCCGGGCGGCGACCGCGCTCGCCGACCTCGCCGACTCCGGCCCGCTCGCCCAGGCCCTCGCCAGGGCGCTCGGGAACCCCGCCCGCCGGCTGCCCGGCTTCGCCGTCCCGGCGCTCGCCCTGCTCGGCGGCGCCGCGGTCGTCGCCACCGCCGCGTTCACCGGCTCCGGCCCATGGACGGTCGTCGCCGCCCTCGGCTACACCCTCACCTCCGGCCTCGCTGTCGCCCGCCCCCTCAAGGGCGCCCTCGACTGGCTCGTCCCGCCGTTCTTCCGCGCCGCCGAGTACGGCACGGTGCTCGCACTCGCGGTCGACGCGGGGGTGAACGGAGTGCTGCCGGTGGCTTTCGGGCTGGTGGCGGCCGTCGCCTACCATCACTACGACACGGTGTACCGCATCCGCGGCAACGCCGGCGCGCCCCCGGCCTGGCTGGTGCGCGCCACCGGGGGACACGAGGGGCGGACCCTGCTCGTCACCGTCCTGGCCGCGGTGCTCACCGCCGCGCAGTTCACGGTCGCGCTCACGGCCCTCGCCGTGGCCGTCGCCCTGCTGGTGCTCGTCGAGAGCATCCGCTTCTGGGTCTCCGCTGGAGCCCCTGCCGTACACGATGAAGGAGAACCCGCATGATCGGCCTCGTGCTGGCGGCCGGCGCCGGACGGCGTCTGCGCCCCTACACCGACAGCCTGCCCAAGGCGCTGGTGCCGGTGGGGCCCGCGGGCATAGAGGGCGAACCGACGGTTCTCGACCTGACCCTCGCCAACTTCGCCGAGGTCGGCCTGACCGAGGCCGCCATCATCGTCGGCTACCGCAAGGAGGCCGTGTACGAGCGCAAGGCGGCCCTGGAGGCGAAGTACGGCCTGAAGCTCACCCTCATCGACAACGACAAGGCCGAGGAGTGGAACAACGCCTACTCGCTGTGGTGCGGCCGTGACGCCCTCAAGGACGGCGTGATCCTCGCCAACGGCGACACCGTCCACCCGGTCTCCGTCGAGAAGACCCTGCTCGCCGCCCGCGGCCAGGGCAAGAAGATCATCCTCGCCCTCGACACGGTGAAGAGCCTGGCCGAGGAGGAGATGAAGGTCGTCGTCGACCCCGAGAAGGGCATGACGAAGATCACCAAGCTGATGGACCCGGCCGAGGCCACCGGCGAGTACATCGGCGTCACCCTCATCGAGGGCGACGCCGCCCCGGAGCTGGCCGACGCGCTGAAGACGGTCTGGGAGACCGACCCGCAGCAGTTCTACGAGCACGGCTACCAGGAGCTGGTGGGCCGCGGCTTCCGCATCGACGTCGCGCCGATCGGCGAGGTCGACTGGGTGGAGATCGACAACCACGACGATCTCGCCCGGGGACGGGAGATCGCGTGCCGGTACTGACCAGGCTCATCCCCTCCCCGCTCGTCGTCGACATCCGCCCCGGCGCCCTCGACGACCTGGCCTGCGTCCTCGCCGACGAGCGCATCTCGCACTCCGGCCGGCTCGCCGTCGCTGTCAGCGGCGGCTCGGGCGCGAGGCTGCGCGAGCGGGTCGCCCCCCAGCTGCCCGGCGCCACCTGGTACGAGGTCGGCGGCGGCACCCTCGACGACGCGGTCCGGCTGGCGAGCGACATAAAGGCCGGCCACTACGACGCGGTCGTCGGCCTCGGCGGCGGCAAGATCATCGACTGCGCCAAGTTCGCCGCGGCACGCGTCGGCCTGCCCCTGGTCGCCGTCCCGACGAACCTCGCGCACGACGGCCTGTGCTCGCCGGTCGCCACCCTCGACAACGACGCCGGGCGCGGCTCCTACGGCGTGCCCAACCCGATCGCCGTCGTCATCGACCTCGACGTCATCCGCGAGGCCCCGGTCCGCTACGTCCGGGCCGGCATCGGCGACGCCGTCTCCAACGTCTCCGCCATCGCGGACTGGGAGCTGGCCAACCGGGTCAAGGGCGAGAAGATCGACGGGCTGGCCGCGGCCATGGCCCGCCAGGCCGGCGAGGCCGTGCTGCGCCACCCCGGCGGCATCGGGGACAACGACTTCCTCCAGGTGCTCGCCGAGGCGCTGGTCCTCAGCGGTATCGCCATGTCCGTGTCGGGCGACTCCCGCCCGTCCTCCGGGGCGTGCCACGAGATCAACCACGCCTTCGACCTGCTGTTCCCCAAGCGGGCCGCGGCCCACGGCGAGCAGTGCGGGCTGGGCGCGGCCTTCGCGATGTACCTGCGCGGGGCCCACGAGCAGTCGGCGTACATGGCCGGGGTGCTGCGCCGGCACGGCCTGCCGGTGCTGCCCGAGGAGATCGGCTTCACCCCGGAGGAGTTCGTCCGGGTCGTCGAGTTCGCCCCGGAGACCCGGCCCGGCCGCTACACGATCCTCGAGCACCTCGACCTGAAAACCGACCAGATCAAGGACATCTACGCCGACTATGTCAAGGCCATCGGTAGCTGAACTCCGCCCGGTCGTCCACCCCCCGGGGGTGAAGGACCGGCGCAGCGGTGAGCACTGGATGGGACGCCTCTACATGCGTGAGGTGTCCCTGCGGGTCGACCGCTACCTGGTGAACACCAGGGTCACGCCCAACCAGCTCACGTACCTGATGACCGTCTGCGGCGTCCTCGCGGCCCCGGCACTGCTGGTGCCGGGGATCCCGGGGGCGGTGCTCGGCGTGATCATGGTCCAGCTGTATCTGCTGCTCGACTGCGTCGACGGCGAGATCGCCCGCTGGAAGAAGCAGTACTCGCTCGGCGGGGTCTACCTGGACCGCGTCGGCGCCTACCTCACCGACGCCGCCGTCCTCGTCGGGCTCGGGCTGCGCGCCGCCGACCTGTGGGGCGAGGGCCGCATCGACTGGCTGTGGGCCTTCCTCGGCACCCTGGCCGCGCTCGGCGCGATCCTGATCAAGGCCGAGACCGACCTCGTCGGGGTGGCCCGCCACCAGGCCGGCAAGCCGCCGGTGCAGGAGTCCGCGGCCGAGCCGCGCTCCTCCGGCATGGCGCTGGCCCGCCGGGCCGCCGCCGCGCTGAAGTTCCACCGGCTGATCCTCGGCATCGAGGCCTCGCTGCTGATCCTGGTCCTGGCCATCGCCGACCACGTCGACGGCGGCCTGTTCTTCACCCGGCTCGGCACCGCCGTCCTCGCGGGCATCGCGCTGCTGCAGACCGTGCTGCACCTGGTGTCGATCCTCGCGTCGAGCAGGCTGAGGTGAGGCCGGTGGCGGCATCGGAGACCTCCCTGAAGGTCGGCGCGGTGATCATCACCATGGGCAACCGCCCCGAGGAACTGCGCGCCCTCCTCGACTCGGTCGCCAAGCAGGACGGCGACCCCGTCGAGGTCGTGGTGGTCGGCAACGGCTCGCCCGTCCCGGACGTCCCCGAGGGCGTGCGCACCATCGAGCTGCCCGAGAACCTGGGCATCCCCGGCGGCCGCAACGTCGGCATCGAGGCCTTCGGGCCCGGCGGCCGCGACGTCGACATCCTGCTCTTCCTCGACGACGACGGCCTGCTCGCCCGCACCGACACCGCCGAGCTGTGCCGCAGGGCGTTCGCCGCCGACGACCGGCTCGGCATCATCAGCTTCCGCATCGCCGACCCCGACACCGGCGTCACCCAGCGCCGCCACGTGCCGCGGCTGCGCGCCTCGGACCCGATGCGCTCCTCGCGGGTCACCACCTTCCTCGGCGGCGCCAACGCCGTCCGTACGAAGGTCTTCGCCGAGGTCGGCGCACTGCCGGACGAGTTCTTCTACGCGCACGAGGAGACCGACCTCGCCTGGCGGGCCCTCGACGCGGGCTGGATGATCGACTACCGGTCGGACATGGTGCTGTACCACCCGACGACCGCCCCCTCCCGGCACGCGGTCTACCACCGGATGGTCGCCCGCAACCGGGTCTGGCTGGCCCGGCGCAACCTGCCCGCCCTGCTCGTCCCCGTGTATCTGGGCGTCTGGCTGCTGCTGACCCTGGCGCGCCGCCCGTCGCGGCCCGCGCTGAAGGCGTGGTTCGGCGGATTCCGGGAAGGCTGGTCGACGCCGTGCGGTCCCCGCCGGCCCATGAAGTGGCGTACGGTGTGGCGGCTGACCCGGCTGGGCCGGCCCCCGGTGATCTGACAAGCTCGTCCCTGAGCGTCGCAGCCGGGCCGCGGCCCGGCCCCGCTCACGCCAGGCCCGCACCGGCCGCGCATCTTCGAAGACGAAAGTGTCCAGTAGTGAGTGAGACAACGCACGACGGCGGAGTCGCCGTGACCGAGCCACCGTCGCCCGACGAGCGGCTGACGCCGGCCGAGCTCGCCGCGAAGTACGGCCTGACCGTCAGCGGCGCCCGGCCCTCGCTCGTCGAGTACGTCCGCCGGCTGTGGGGGCGGCGTCACTTCATCGTCGCCTTCTCCCAGGCCAAGCTGACCGCCCAGTACAGCCAGGCCAAGCTCGGCCAGCTGTGGCAGGTCGCCACCCCGCTGCTCAACGCGCTCGTCTACTACCTGATCTTCGGGCTGATCCTGAACGCGGGCCGCGGCATGTCCAAGGACGTGTACATCCCGTTCCTGGTCACCGGCGTCTTCGTCTTCACCTTCACCCAGTCCTCGGTGATGGCCGGCGTCCGCGCGATCTCCGGCAACCTCGGCCTGGTGCGGGCCCTGCACTTCCCGCGCGCCTCGCTGCCGATCTCCTTCGCGCTCCAGCAGCTCCAGCAGCTGCTGTTCTCGATGGTCGTGCTGGTCGCGGTGGCCTGCGGCTTCGGCAGCTACCCCGACCTGTCCTGGCTGCTGATCGTGCCGGTGCTGCTCCTGCAGTTCCTGTTCAACACCGGCCTCGCCCTGATCGTGGCGCGGATGGGCGCGAAGACCCCGGACCTCGCCCAGCTGATGCCGTTCGTGATGCGCACCTGGATGTACGCCTCCGGGGTGATGTTCTCCATCCCGATCATGCTGGAGGGCAAGCCGGCCTGGATCGCGGACGTCCTGCAGTGGAACCCCGCCGCCATCTACATGGACCTGATGCGGTTCGCGCTGATCGACGGCTACGGCTCCGAGAACCTGCCCCCGCACGTGTGGGCGGTCGCCCTCGGCTGGGCGGTGCTCGTCGCCGTCGGCGGCTTCGTGTACTTCTGGAAGGCGGAGGAGAGGTACGGCCGTGGCTGAGCAGCGCCCGGGGGAGCGGATCCCCACCGTCATCGCCGACGACCTGCACATCGTCTACCGCGTCAACGGCGCCAGGACCGGCAAGGGCAGCGCCACCGCCGCGCTCAGCCGGATGCTCAGGCGGGGCTCCGACGACACGGCGCGCGGAGTGCGCAAGGTGCACGCCGTGCGCGGCGTCTCCTTCGTCGCCTACCGCGGCGAGGCCATCGGCCTGATCGGCTCCAACGGCTCCGGCAAGTCCACCC
This sequence comes from Streptomyces sp. NPDC052687, assembly GCF_040678395.1. Classification (NCBI taxonomy): domain Bacteria; kingdom Bacillati; phylum Actinomycetota; class Actinomycetes; order Kitasatosporales; family Streptomycetaceae; genus Streptomyces; species Streptomyces sp. NPDC052687. The sequence goes on from NZ_JBFATR010000030.1 coordinate 56,417, forward strand.
TGCTGCGCGCCATCGCCGGCCTGCTCCCCGCCGAGAAGGGCAAGGTCTACACCGACGGCCAGCCCTCGCTCCTCGGGGTGAACGCGGCCCTGATGAACGACCTCACCGGCGAGCGCAACGTCATATTGGGCGGGCTCGCCATGGGCATGTCCCGCGAGCAGATCAAGGAGCGCTACCAGGAGATCGTCGACTTCTCCGGCATCAACGAGAAGGGCGACTTCATCACCCTGCCGATGCGCACCTACTCCTCCGGCATGGCCGCCCGGCTGCGGTTCTCCATCGCGGCCGCGAAGGACCACGACGTCCTCATGATCGACGAGGCGCTGGCCACCGGCGACCGCAAGTTCCAGAAGCGCTCCGAGGACCGCATCCGGGAGCTGCGCAAGGAGGCCGGCACGGTCTTCCTGGTCAGCCACAACAACAAGTCCATCCGCGACACCTGCAACCGCGTGCTCTGGCTGGAGCGCGGCGAGCTGCGGATGGACGGGCCGACCGACGAGGTCCTGAAGGAGTACGAGAAGTTCACGGGCAAGTGACCCCGTGCGCCCAGGGCCCCGCCGGAACCGCTCCGGCGGGGCCCGGCGTGTGCGAAGAAGACGTCAACTCGGGCCGCGGGCCGGAATCTTGAGGCCGATCGGTGTGTTGTCGTGATGCGCGGGACACCCTCGCGGACCGGTCCGCGTTGTACAACGTAAGCTGTACCGGTGCCGAATCGCGGCAAGTGGGGAGATAATGCGCGCCTCCCTCCGCCGGGCGGCCAGGCGAACGCCGGGCGGCGTGTCCGAAATAGTGTGAATTGGGTCGGCAGTGTAGAACGGGAGATGTGACGGCAATGGCTACGGAAACTCCCCGGCTCCCCGAAGCATGTGCCGTCCCCGCCCGAGGCAGCGCACGGTGACGGCGGTCGGCACCGCGCACCGCGCCGACCCGGAGCGCACCACGCTCGACAAGGCCGCGGGCGAGAACTTCCCCGTGGCCCCGTTCTTCCTGCCCCGGGCCTGGCGCGCCGACCTGATGGCGGTCTACGGCTTCGCCCGCCTCGTCGACGACATCGGCGACGGCGACCTCGCCCCCGGCGGCGCCGACGCCCGCCTGCTCGGCGTCTCCCCGGACCGGGCCGAGGACCGCCTGGCCCTGCTCGACGCCTTCGAGGCCGACCTGCGCCGGGTCTTCGACGGCGAACCCCGCCACCCGCTGCTGCGCCGGCTCCAGCGGACCGTCCGCCGCTGCTCGCTCACCCCCGAGCCGTTCCTCGGGCTGATCGCCGCCAACCGCCAGGACCAGCTCGTCGGCCGCTACGAGACCTACGACGACCTGCTCGCCTACTGCGAACTGTCCGCCAACCCCGTCGGCCGTCTGGTCCTCGCCGTCACCGGCACCGCCACCCCCGAGCGGGTCCGCCGCTCCGACATGATCTGCACCGCCCTGCAGATCGTCGAACACCTCCAGGACGTCGCCGAGGACCTCGGCCGCGACCGGATCTACCTGCCCGCCGCGGACATGAGGCGCTTTCACGTCCGGGAGGCGGACCTCGCCGCCCCCTCGGCGGGCGCGTCGGTGCGCGCCCTGGTCGCGTACGAAGCGCAACGCGCCCGCGATCTGCTGAATGAGGGCGCCCCCCTCGTGGGTAGCGTGCACGGCAGGCTCAGGCTGCTGCTCGCGGGGTTCGTGGCGGGGGGAAGGGCGGCCGTCGACGCGATCGCCGCCGCCGACTACGACGTACTTCCCGGCCCGCCCAAGCCCGGCAAGCTCCGGTTGCTGCGCGCGGTGGGCGTGACTCTGCGAGGAGAGGGGTGATCCGGGCCGTGGAGTCGGAACCACACGTGTCCGCACCGGTACTCGCCGCCTACCGTTACTGCGAGGCCGTCACCGGCCAGCAGGCCCGCAACTTCGCCTACGGCATCCGGCTGCTGCCGACGCCCAAGCGCCGCGCGATGTCGGCGCTGTACGCGTTCTCCCGGCGCGTCGACGACATCGGCGACGGCGCGCTCACCGGCGAGGTGAAGACAGCCAGGCTCGAGGAGACCCGGTCGCTGCTCACCCGGATCCGCGAGGACGACATCGACGAGGACGACACCGACCCGGTCGGCGTCGCCCTCGCGCACGCCGCCCGGACCTTCCCGATCCCGCTCGGCGGCCTGGACGAGCTGATCGACGGCGTGCTGATGGACGTGCGCGGCGAGACCTACGAGACCTGGGACGACCTCAAGCGCTACTGCCGCTGTGTGGCCGGCGCCATCGGCCGCCTCTCCCTCGGCGTGTTCGGCACCGAACCGGGAGCCCGCGACGCCGAACGCGCCCCCGAGTACGCCGACACCCTCGGGCTGGCCCTCCAGCTGACCAACATCCTGCGCGACGTCCGCGAGGACGCCGAGGGCGGGCGCACCTATCTGCCCGCCGACGACCTGGCCAAGTTCGGCTGCTCGGGCGGGTTCGCCGGGCCGACCCCGCCGGAGGGCTCCGACTTCGCCGGCCTCGTCCACTTCGAGGTCCGCCGCGCCCGCGCCCTGTTCGCCGAGGGCTACCAGCTGCTCCCCATGCTCGACCGGCGCAGCGGCGCCTGCGTCGCCGCCATGGCCGGCATCTACCGCCGCCTCCTGGACCGCATCGAACGCGACCCCGAGGCGGTGCTGCGCGGCCGCGTCTCCCTGCCGGGACGGGAGAAGGCCTACGTCGCCGTCCGCGGCCTGTCCGGCCTCGACACCCGCCACGTCACCCGGCGCACCGTCAGGAGGCGCGTCTGATGCGGCACACGGTCAAGCGGGACGCAACCCTCCGCCGCGAGGGCGCGTCCCTGTCGGCGGCGGTCCGTACCGGAAGCCGCCCGCGCGGCGCGGGCGCGGGGGAGGGCGCACGATGACCGACGGCGCGAGAGACGCACAGGTGCCGGCCGGTGTCCCGTCGGGACAGGGCCGCGGCGCCGTGGTGGTCGGCGGCGGGCTCGCCGGGATCACCGCCGCGCTCGCGCTCGCCGACGCGGGCGTGCGCGTCACCCTGCTCGAAGGCCGGCCCCGGCTCGGCGGCCTCGCCTTCTCCTTCCGGCGCGGCGAGCTGACCGTCGACAACGGCCAGCACGTCTACCTGCGCTGCTGCACCGCCTACCGCTGGTTCCTGGAGCGCGTCGACGGCGCGGCGCTGGCACCGCTGCAGAACCGGCTCGACGTCCCCGTGCTCGATCTCGCCAAGCCCGAGGGCCGGCGGCTCGGCCGGCTGCGCCGCGACGCGCTGCCCGTCCCGCTGCACCTGGGGCGCAGCCTCGCGACGTACCCGCACCTCTCGCTCGCCGAGCGCGCCCGGGTCGGCCGGGCCGCGCTCGCGCTCAAGCAGCTCGACCTCGCCGATCCGGCCCTGGACGGCCAGGACTTCGGCAGCTGGCTGACCGCGCACGGTCAGTCCGCGCGTGCCGTCGAGGCCCTGTGGGACCTGGTCGGCGTCGCCACCCTCAACGCGGTCGCGGGCGACAGCTCCCTGGGGCTCGCCGCGATGGTGTTCAAGACCGGCCTCCTCTCCGAGCCCGGCGCGGCGGACATCGGCTGGGCCCGCGTCCCGCTGGGCGATCTGCACGACCGGCTGGCCCGCAAGGCACTCGACGCCGCGGGCGTACGCACCGCACTCCGCACCCGCGTCACCTCCATCTCGCCGGGCGACAGCGGGCGTTGGAGCGTCCAGGTGCCCGGCGGGGCCATCGAGGCGGACGCGGTCGTGCTCGCCGTACCGCAGCGCGAGACGCACGACCTGCTGCCGGCCGGTGCCCTCGACGCCCCCGAACGGCTGCTGCGGATCGGCACCGCGCCGATCCTCAACATCCACGTCGTCTACGACCGCACGGTGCTGAACGCCCCGTTCCTCACCGCGCTCGGCACCCCCGTGCAGTGGGTCTTCGACCGCACCGAGGCGTCCGGACTGACCGGCGGCCAGTACCTGGCGCTGTCCCAGTCGGCCGCGCACGACGAGATCGACGCCCCGGTGGCCGCGCTGCGCGAGCGCTACCTGCCCGAGCTGGAACGGCTCCTGCCCCGCACCCGCGGCGCCGCAGTGAAGGACTTCTTCGTCACCCGGGAGCGCACCGCCACCTTCGCTCCCGCCCCCGGCGTCGGGCGGCTGCGGCCCGGCGCCCGCACCAAGGCCCCCGGCCTTTACCTGGCCGGAGCGTGGACCGCCACCGGGTGGCCCGCGACCATGGAGAGTGCGGTCCGCAGCGGCATCAGCGCGGCGGACGCCGCGCTGCGCGCCCTCGGCCGGCCCCGCCCCCGTCACCTCTTCGACGTCGAGGAGGCGGCCTGATGAACGGGCTGAGCGGCGTGGCCGGCCCCCGCACCCCCGGTATCGCAACAAGAGGAGAGACTGTGCCCACTGTGCCCCCGGCCTCGAAGGCCGCTCGAGAGACCGCGGTGGACGTGCCCGCGCTCCTGGAGCGCGGCCGGACCCTGGCCACACCGGTACTGCGAGCGGCCATCGACCGCCTGGCGCCTCCCATGGACACGGTCGCCGCCTACCACTTCGGCTGGATCGACGCCGACGGCAACCCGGCCTCCGGCGACAGCGGCAAGGCCGTGCGCCCCGCGCTGGCCGTGCTGTCCGCCGAGGTCACCAGGGCCGCCCCGGAGGTCGGCGTGCCCGGCGCCGTCGCCGTCGAACTGGTCCACAACTTCTCCCTGCTGCACGACGACCTGATGGACGGCGACGAACAGCGCCGCCACCGCGACACCGTCTGGAAGGTGCACGGCCCCGCCCAGGCGATCCTGGTCGGCGACGCCCTGTTCGCCCTCGCCAACGAACTGCTGCTGGAGCTGGGCACCGTCGAGGCCGGCCGCGCCACCCGCCGGCTGACCACCGCGAGCCGCGCCCTGATCGACGGCCAGGCCCAGGACATCTCCTACGAGCACCGCGACCGGGTCAGCGTCGAGGAGTGCCTGGAGATGGAGGGCAACAAGACCGGCGCGCTGCTCGCCTGCGCCTGCTCCATCGGCGCGGTGCTCGGCGGCGCCGACGACCGCACCGCCGACACCCTGGAGAAGTACGGCTACCACCTCGGCCTCGCCTTCCAGGCCGTGGACGACCTGCTCGGCATCTGGGGCGACCCGGAGGCCACAGGCAAGCAGACCTGGAGCGATCTGCGCCAGCGCAAGAAGTCGCTGCCCGTCGTGGCCGCGCTCGCCGCCGGCGGCAGCGCCTCCGAGCGGCTCGGCGAGATCCTCGCCGCCGACGCCAAGAGCAGCGACTTCGCCACCTTCTCCGAGGAGGAGTTCGCCGCCCGCGCCGCCCTCATCGAGGAGGCGGGCGGCCGCGAGTGGACCGCCGAGGAGGCGCGCCGCCAGTACGCCATCGCCCTGGACGCCCTCGACGCCGTGGACATGCCCGACCGGGTGCGGGCCCAGTTCGCCGCGCTCGCCGACTTCGTCGTCGTACGGAAGAGATGATCACTATCGGCCGAATAGCCCTCGCGTAGTCGCCGGCCGGTGTGCGCGCAGCCGCGCACCGGCCGACGGCGGACCCACAGCAGACAGCACGCCTTGCAGGACTGCACGAAGGGGAAGCCATGACAGCGACGACCGACGGAAGCACCGGGGCGGCCCTGCCGGCCCGCGCTGCCGCGGCCAGCGACACCGACACCATCCCCGAGGCGGCCGGGGCCCACGAAGCCGCCGTCCGCGCCACCTTGCGCGCCACCGACTTCCTGCTCTCCCGGCAGGACGCGGAGGGCTGGTGGAAGGGCGACCTGGAGACCAACGTCACCATGGACGCCGAAGACCTGCTGCTCCGTGAGTTCCTGGGCATCGGTGACGAGGAGACCACCCGGGCCGCCGCCCTCTTCATCCGCGGCGAACAGCGCGAGGACGGCACATGGGCCACCTTCTACGGCGGCCCCGGCGAACTGTCCACCACCATCGAGGCGTACGTCGCCCTGCGGCTGGCCGGGGACGCCCCGGACGCGCCGCACATGGCCAGGGCCTCCGCCTGGATCCGCGCGCGGGGCGGGATCGCCGCCGCCCGGGTCTTCACCCGCATCTGGCTCGCCCTGTTCGGCTGGTGGAAGTGGGAGGACCTGCCCGAACTGCCGCCGGAGCTGATCTGGTTCCCGTCCTGGTTCCCGCTCAACATCTACGACTTCGGCTGCTGGGCCCGGCAGACCATCGTCCCCCTCACCATCGTCTCCGCCAAGCGCCCGGTGCGCCCCGCGCCCTTCCCGCTGGACGAGCTGCACACCGACCCCGCCCGCCCGAACCCGCCGCGGCCGCTCGCCCCCGCGGCCAGCTGGGACGGCGCCTTCCAGCGGCTGGACAAGGGCCTGCACGCCGTGCGCAAGGTGCTGCCCAAGCGGCTGCGCAAGGCGGCGATGCACACCGCCGCCCGCTGGATCATCGAACGGCAGGAGAACGACGGCTGCTGGGGCGGCATCCAGCCGCCGGCCGTGTACTCGATCATCGCGCTGCACCTGCTCGGCTACGACCTCCAGCACCCGGTGATGCGCGAGGGCCTGGCCTCGCTGGACCGCTTCGCCGTCTGGCGCGAGGACGGCGCGCGCATGATCGAGGCCTGCCAGTCCCCGGTGTGGGACACCTGCCTCGCCACCATCGCCCTGGTCGACGCCGGACTCCCCGCCGACCACCCGCAGTTGGTCAAGGCCGCCGACTGGATGCTCGGCGAGGAGATCGTCCGGCGCGGCGACTGGGCCGTGCGCCGGCCCGAACTCCCGCCGGGCGGCTGGGCGTTCGAGTTCCACAACGACAACTACCCGGACATCGACGACACCGCCGAGGTCGTCCTCGCCCTGCGCCGGGTCAGGCACCCCCAGCCGGACCTGGTGGAGCGGGCGATCGGGCGCGGGGTGCGCTGGAACCTCGGCATGCAGTCGAAGAACGGCGCCTGGGGGGCCTTCGACGTCGACAACACCAGCCCGCTGCCCAACCGGCTGCCGTTCTGCGACTTCGGCGAGGTCATCGACCCGCCGTCCGCCGACGTCACCGCGCACGTCGTGGAGATGCTGGCCGTCGAGGGCCTGGCGCACGACCCGCGCACCCGGCGCGGCATCGACTGGCTGCTCGCCGAACAGGAGCCGGACGGCTCGTGGTTCGGCCGCTGGGGCGTCAACTACATCTACGGCACCGGCTCGGTGGTCCCCGCACTCGTCGCGGCGGGACTGCCCACCGCGCACCCGGCGATCCGCCGCGCGGTGACCTGGCTGCAGCAGGTGCAGAACGACGACGGCGGCTGGGGCGAGGACCTGCGCTCCTACAAGTACGCCAAGGAGTGGCGCGGCCGCGGCGCCTCCACCGCCTCCCAGACCGCCTGGGCGCTGATGGCCCTGCTGGCGGCGGGCGAGCGGGAGTCCCCGGCCGTCGAGCGCGGCATCGCCTGGCTCGTCGCGACCCAGCGGGAGGACGGCTCCTGGGACGAGCCGTACTTCACCGGCACCGGCTTCCCCTGGGACTTCTCCATCAACTACCACCTCTACCGGCAGGTCTTCCCGCTCACCGCGCTCGGCCGGTACCTGCACGGCGAGCCGTTCTCCGGCAAGCAGCCGAGGAAACCGCTCGCCGGGGCCAAGGGGAGCTGATGACCCCGCCGCCCGCCCCGGCCCCGCTGCTGATCGCCTGCGCGCTCGGCATCGAGCACCTGGCCCTGCGCCTGGGCGACCGCGGCGGCTCGGGCGGGCCCGTCACCGTGCTGCGCACCGGCATGGGCCCGAAGGCGGCCGAGCGCTCGGTGACCCGGGTGCTGGCCGACCCGGCGCTCGCCGGTGCCGCCGTCCTCGCCACCGGCTTCTGCGCGGGCCTCGCCCCCGGCATGCACCCCGGCGACCTGGTCGTCGCCGAGGAGACCCGGGACCCGCGCGGCAGCGTCCCCTGCGCACGCACCGACCTGCTCGTCAAGGAACTCACGCGCGCCGTGCCCGGCCGCACCGTCCACACCGGCCCCCTCACCGGCTCCGACCACGTGGTCCGCGGCCCCGAACGCGCCGACCTGCGGTCGACGGGCGCGATCGCGGCCGACATGGAGTCGGCGGCCACGCTTCTGAGCGCCGTGCGCGGGGGCGAGCGCCCGGTTGCGGCCGTCCGGGTGGTCGTGGACGCTCCGGAACATGAACTCGTCCGTATCGGCACGGTGCGCGGTGGAATATCGGCTTTCCGCGTCCTACGTTCCATCCTTCCCGCTTTCTTTGAATGGCACCGTAATGTGCTGCTCCCCAGGAGGTGAGCCCGATGGCCATGCCGCTGCGCCAGTCCATCAAGGTCGCTGCATATCTGGCCGAACAGAAGCTGCGCCGGCGCGACAAGTTCCCGCTCATCGTCGAACTGGAGCCGCTGTTCGCCTGCAACCTCAAGTGCGAGGGCTGCGGCAAGATCCAGCATCCGGCGGGGGTGCTCAAGCAGCGCATGCCCGTCGCGCAGGCCGTGGGAGCGGTGCTCGAATCCGGTGCGCCGATGGTGTCCATCGCGGGCGGTGAACCGCTGATGCACCCTCAGATCGACGAGATCGTGCGGCAGTTGGTGGCGAAGCGGAAATACGTCTTCCTCTGCACCAACGCCATGCTGCTGCGCAAGAAGATGGACAAGTTCACCCCCTCGCCCTACTTCGCCTTCGCCGTGCACATCGACGGGCTGCGCGAGCGGCACGACGAGTCCGTCGCCAAGGAGGGCGTGTTCGACGAGGCGGTCGCCGCGATCAAGGAGGCCAAGCGGCGCGGCTTCCGGGTCACCACCAACTCGACCTTCTTCAACACCGACACCCCGCAGACCGTCGTCGAGGTCCTGAACTACCTCAACGACGAGCTGAAGGTGGACGAGATGATGATCTCGCCCGCGTACGCCTACGAGAAGGCGCCCGACCAGGAGCACTTCCTCGGCGTCGAGCAGACCCGCGAGCTGTTCAAGAAGGCCTTCTCGGGCGGCAACCGGCGCCGCTGGCGGCTCAACCACTCCCCGCTCTTCCTGGACTTCCTGGAAGGCAAGGTCGACTTCCCGTGCACCGCGTGGGCGATCCCCAACTACTCGCTCTTCGGCTGGCAGCGCCCCTGCTACCTGATGAGCGACGGATACGTCCCGACCTACCGCGAGCTGATCGAGAAGACCGACTGGGACAAGTACGGCCGCGGAAAGGACCCGCGGTGCGCCAACTGCATGGCCCACTGCGGCTACGAGCCCACCGCCGTCCTCGCCACCATGGGATCCCTGAAGGAGTCCCTGCGGGCCATGCGCGAGACGGTCTCCGGAAACCGGGAGTGACCTCGTGACCGCCGTTCCCCTGGGCATTCCCGAGGTGCCGGCCCGGCCGATCGCCGAGCGGCGCCCGTCGCGCCGGATCCAGGTCGGACCGGTGCCGGTCGGCGGCGGCGCCCCGGTGTCCGTGCAGTCGATGACGACGACCCGTACCTCGGACATCGGCGCCACCCTCCAGCAGATCGCCGAACTGACTGCGGCCGGCTGCGAGATCGTCCGGGTCGCCTGCCCCACGCAGGACGACGCGGACGCCCTCGCGACCATCGCGAAGAAGTCGCAGATCCCGGTGATCGCCGACATCCACTTCCAGCCGAAGTACGTGTTCGCCGCGATCGAGGCGGGCTGCGCCGCGGTCCGCGTGAACCCGGGCAACATCAAGCAGTTCGACGACCGGGTGAAGGAGATCGCGCGGGCCGCGAAGGACCACGGCACGCCGATCCGGATCGGGGTCAACGCCGGTTCGCTGGACCGGCGGCTGCTGCGCAAGTACGGCAGGGCGACGCCGGAGGCGCTGGTGGAGTCGGCGCTGTGGGAGGCGTCGCTGTTCGAGGAGCACGGCTTTCGCGACATCAAGATCTCGGTCAAGCACAACGACCCGGTCGTGATGATCGAGGCCTACCGCCAGCTCGCCGCCCGGTGCGACTACCCCCTCCACCTCGGCGTCACCGAGGCCGGCCCCGCCTTCCAGGGCACGATCAAGTCGGCGGTGGCTTTCGGCGCGCTGCTCTCGCAGGGCATCGGCGACACCATCCGGGTGTCGCTGTCCGCGCCGCCCGTGGAGGAGGTCAAGGTCGGCATCCAGATCCTCCAGGCGCTGAACCTGCGGCAACGACGGCTGGAGATCGTCTCCTGCCCGTCCTGTGGCCGCGCTCAAGTGGATGTGTACAAGCTCGCCGATGAGGTCACCGCCGGACTGGACGGCATGCGGGTGCCGTTGCGCGTCGCCGTCATGGGGTGTGTGGTGAACGGCCCCGGCGAGGCCCGCGAGGCCGACCTCGGCGTCGCCTCGGGGAACGGCAAGGGGCAGATCTTCGTGAAGGGCAGCGTCGTCAGGACCGTCCCCGAGTCGAGGATCGTGGAGACCCTGATCGAGGAAGCGATGAAGATCGCCGAGCAGATGGAACAGGACGGCGTCGCGTCGGGGGAGCCGGCCGTCATCGTGAGCTGACACAGCACGGACCGAAGGGGGCCGAGCGTGACGATTCTGGAGAACATCCGGCAGCCACGCGACCTGAAGGCGCTGTCCGAGGCGCAACTGGCCGAACTGTCCGACGAGATCAGGGACTTCCTGGTGCACGCCGTCGCCAGAACCGGCGGCCATCTCGGGCCCAACCTGGGCGTGGTGGAGCTGACCATCGCCCTGCACCGGGTCTTCGAGTCACCGGCCGACCGCATCCTGTGGGACACCGGGCACCAGAGCTACGTCCACAAACTGCTGACCGGGCGCCAGGACTTCTCCAAGCTGCGCGGCAAGGGCGGCCTGTCCGGCTACCCCTCCCGCGAGGAGTCCGAGCACGACGTCATCGAGAACAGCCACGCCTCCACCTCGCTCGGCTGGGCCGACGGGCTGGCCAAGGCCCGCCAGGTGCAGGGCGAGAAGGGCCATGTCGTCGCGGTCATCGGCGACGGCGCGCTGACCGGCGGCATGGCCTGGGAGGCGCTGAACAACATCGCGGCCGCCAAGGACCGTCCACTGATCATCGTCGTCAACGACAACGAACGCTCCTACGCGCCGACCATCGGCGGCCTCGCCCACCACCTCGCCGCCCTGCGCACCACCGACGGCTACGAGAAGGCGCTGGCCTGGGGCAAGGACGTGCTGCTGCGCACCCCCGTCGTGGGCCACGCGCTGTACGAGGCCCTGCACGGCGCGAAGAAGGGCTTCAAGGACGCCTTCGCGCCGCAGGGCATGTTCGAGGACCTGGGACTGAAGTACGTCGGGCCGATCGACGGGCACGACATCAGGGCCGTCGAGTCGGCGCTGCGGCGCGCGAAGCGCTTCCACGGGCCGGTGCTGGTGCACTGCCGCACCGAGAAGGGGCGCGGCTACGAACCCGCCCTCGCCCACGAGGAGGACCACTTCCACTCCGTGGGCGTCATGGACCCGCTCACCTGCGAGCCCCTGACGCCCTCCGGCGGGCCGTCCTGGACCTCGGTGTTCGGCGACGAGATCGTGCGGATCGGCGAGGAGCGCGAGGACGTCGTGGCGATCACGGCGGCCATGCTGCACCCCGTCGGCCTCGGCCCGTTCGCCGAGCGGTTCCCGGACCGCGTCTGGGACGTCGGCATCGCGGAGCAGCACGCCGCGGTCTCCGCGGCCGGCCTCGCGACCGGCGGACTGCACCCCGTCGTCGCCGTCTACGCCACCTTCCTCAACCGGGCCTTCGACCAGCTGCTGATGGACGTGGCGCTGCACCGCTGCGGGGTGACCTTCGTGCTGGACCGGGCCGGGGTGACCGGTGTCGACGGCGCCTCCCACAACGGCATGTGGGACATGTCGATCCTCCAGGTCGTCCCAGGCCTGAGAATCGCCGCGCCGCGCGACGCCGACCAGCTGCGGGCCCAGCTGCGGGAGGCGGTCGCCGTCGACGACGCGCCGACCTTGATCCGCTTCCCGAAGGAGTCGGTGGGGCCGGTCGTGCCCGCGGTGGACCGGGTGGGCGGCATGGACGTCCTGCACCGCGGCGAGCGGCCCGAGGTGCTGTTCGTCGCCGTCGGGGTGATGGCGCCGGTGTGCCTCCAGGCGGCCGAGCTGCTGCGGGCGCGCGGCATCGGCTGCACGGTCGTCGACCCGCGCTGGGTCAAACCCGTCGACCCGGAGCTGCCCGGTCTCGCCGCCCGGCACCGCCTGGTCGCCGTCGTCGAGGACAACAGCCGGGCCGCCGGGGTCGGCTCGGCGGTCGCGCTCGCCCTGGGCGACGCGGAGGTGGACGTACCGGTGCACCGCTTCGGCATTCCCGAGCAGTTCCTGCCCCACGCCAAGCGGAGCGAGGTGCTGGCCGACATCGGCCTCACCCCGGTCGAGATCGCGGGCCGCGTCGGCGCGAGCCTGGCGGCACGCGCGGCGGCGGAGGAGGCAGTGACGCCGGTGCCGGTGCCGGCGCCGGGGCGGCCGTCTGCGGGGGCGGATGCGGGGCGGCCGCCGGTGGGGGCGGAGTCGGAGAGCGTGCCCGCGCAGAAGGGTGTCCCGCCGGTCACGGGCGGGAACGCCGTCGACGTACAGCCGTCCGAGGAGAGCCACGCATGACCACCGCGGAATCCGCGTCCCAGCCCCCGGAGCCGGCGCCCGCCGGGGACTTCGACCTCAGGGCGCTGCTCGCCGAGCGCGGCGCCGAGCGCTACGAGCTGCACGCCCGCCACCTCAACCACCAGCTGCCGCGCATGCTGCACACCCTCGGCTTCGACAAGGTCTACGAGCGGGCCGAGGGCGCGTACTTCTGGGACGCGGACGGCAACGACTACCTGGACATGCTCGCCGGATTCGGGGTGATGGGCCTCGGCCGCCACCACCCCGTCGTCCGCAAGGCGCTGCACGACGTCCTCGACGCGAACCTCGCCGACCTCACCCGCTTCGACTGCCAGCCGCTGCCCGGCCTGCTCGCCGAGCGGCTGCTCGCGCACAGCCCGCACCTGGACCGGGTGTTCTTCGGCAACAGCGGCACGGAGGCCGTCGAGACCGCGCTGAAGTTCGCCCGGTACGCCACCGGCAGACCGAGGATCCTGTACTGCGCGCACGCCTTCCACGGGCTGACCACCGGCTCGCTCTCCGTGAACGGCGAGTCCGGCTTCCGGGACGGCTTCGCCCCGCTGCTGCCGGACACGGCCGTCCCGCTCGGCGAACTCGACGCGCTGGCCCGGGAGCTGAAGCGGGGCGACGTCGCCGCGCTGATCGTCGAGCCGATCCAGGGCAAGGGGGTCCACGAGGCGCCGCCCGGCTATCTGCGCGCCGCCCAGGAGCTGCTGCACCGGCACAAGGCCCTGCTCATCGTCGACGAGGTGCAGACCGGCCTCGGCCGGACCGGCGACTTCTACGCCTACCAGCACGAGGAGGGCGTGGAGCCGGACCTGGTGTGCGTGGCCAAGGCGCTCTCCGGCGGCTATGTGCCGGTCGGCGCCACCCTCGGCAAGGACTGGATCTTCAAGAAGGTGTACTCGTCGATGGACCGGGTGCTGGTCCACTCGGCGAGCTTCGGGTCCAACGCCCAGGCGATGGCGGCGGGCCTGGCGGTGCTGTCGGTCATGGAGAACGAGCAGATCGTCGCCGGGGTCCGCAGCACCGGCGAGCTGCTGAAGTCCCGGCTCACCGCGCTCATCGACCGGTACGAGCTGCTCGCCGACGTCCGCGGCCGGGGCCTGATGATCGGCATCGAGTTCGGCCGGCCCCGGTCGCTGAAGCTGCGCGGCCGGTGGGCCATGCTGCAGGCGGCCCGCAAGGGCCTGTTCGCGCAGATGGTGGTCGTCCCGCTGCTCCAGCGGCACCGGATCCTCACCCAGGTCTCCGGCGACCACCTGGAAGTGATCAAGCTCATCCCGCCGCTGATCATCGGCGAGCGGGAGGTGGACCGGTTCCTGGACGCCTTCACCGCCGTGATGGACGAGGCACACAGCGGCGGTGGGCTGATGTGGGACTTCGGCAGGACACTGATGAAGCAGGCGATGACCGGCAGGTAGCGGGTGGCTCCTGCTACCGGGGTGGCCTCGCCTGACTCGGTGACCTTGCCTGCCGAAGCGGCTTTGCCTGTGGGGCAAGAAAGTTGCCCTTGAGGCAACCCTCCGGCTGAATGGAGCCATGAACCCCTCTGCCGCCGAACCCGGCTCCGAGCCGGCGTCCGGTGACCTGTCGGTCATGGCCCCGCAGCTGCGCGCCCTGCGCCGCCGGGCCTCCCTCACCCTGGAGGCGGCGGCACGCACGGCGGGGCTGTCGCCCGCGCACCTCTCCCGGCTGGAGACCGGGCAGCGCCAGCCGTCACTGCCGGTGCTGCTCTCCCTCGCCAGGATCTACGGTACGACCGTCTCGGAACTGCTCGGCGAGACGGTAGCCGACCGGGACGCCGTGGTGCGCGGCGCCGCCATGGAACCGACCGCCGCCGGCGGCTGGACGTACTGGCAGGCCGGCGCCCCCGGACGCGGCATGCAGGCGCTGCGCGTCCACGTCCCGTACGGGTCCCAGGGCGACATCGTGCGCGTGCACCCCGGCGAGGAGTGGCTGTACGTCCTCACGGGTCGGCTGCGGCTGCGCCTCGGGGACACCACGCACCGGCTCGGCCCCGGTGACAGCGCCCACTTCGACTCCCTGACCCCGCACCGCATCGCGGCGGACGACCAGGACGGGGTCGGCCTGCTCTTCGTCCACACCCTGCTCCAGAGCCCGACGGCCGCCCTCTGCCTGGGCCCCGCCACCCATCTCACCGGAGAGACGTCATGATCCGCTCGCAGCAGAAGTCCGACCGCCAGATCTGGGTGCGGCTGTTCATCTACGTGGTGGCGGGGCACGCCTTCGCCGCCTTCCTCTACCTGCTGTTCGCGCTCGGCGGGAAGTAGCACGCCGAGCTCGGCGCGAAGCGGAGCACTCAGTCGAGCAGGCGCTCCCGCAGCCGCTCCCGGGTCTGCGGGCTGACCTTCAGGCCCTGTTCCAGGTAGGCGTCGACGCCGCCCCAGGTCTCCTCGATGGTCTCGAACGCCGCCGACAGATACTCCGCGCGCGCGTCGAACAGAGGGCTCAGCAGGTCCATGACCTCGGGGGAGTAGGCCGCGGCGGAGCTGCTGCTGCGACGCACCTTGTAACGCCGGTGTTTGGCGTTGGACTCCAGGTAGTCGGCGAGGATCGCGTCGCGCTCGACGCCCAGGGCGAGCAGCGTCACCGCCACCGACAGGCCCGCGCGGTCCTTGCCCGCCGCGCAGTGCATCAGGGCGGGCACACTGTCCTCGGCGAGGGCGTGCAGCACCCGGGAGTGCTCGGCGGTCCGCTCCTTGATGATCATGCGGTACGAGGCGATCATCCGGTCGGCCGCCTTGCCGTCCCCGAGGATCTCCCGCAGCTGGTCCAGGTCGCCGTCGCGCACCATCTTCCAGAACTCGGCGCCGTCGGCCGGGTCGCTCAGCGGAAGGTTCACATTGCGCACGCCCGGCAGCTCGACGTCCGGGCCCTCCAGCTTCTGGTCCGCCGCGTTGCGGAAGTCGAAGATCGTGTGCAGGCCCAGCGAGGAGAGGAAGACCGCGTCCTCGGCCGTCGCGTGCGCGAGGTGGCCGCTGCGGTAGAGCACGCCGTACCGCACCCGGCGTCCGTCGACGGTCGGCAGGCCGCCCACGTCACGGAAGTTGCGCACTCCGGCCAGCTCCGGCTCGGTCGACGGGACCTGCTGCGTCACGTGGGCTCCTCCCGGTCGGCCCCGCCGGCGCTGCTCGTCGGCGGGCACGCCTTTGACCATACGACACGGATTCCTGAGGCAATGAGTTGTCCACAGGGGGCATACCCCGCCGGGCGGGAGTTGTCCACAGGCGTTGCCGGAAGGCCCGCCGCGCCTTGATGATGTTGGGGTGTGAGCGGGGTTGTCGGAACGTGTGGGGGGGCGTCATGCCGGAGATCGCCGGGGACGGGCGGACGTGGCTGCTGTCGGGGCCGAAGAGCGCGTACGCCGTCCATCTGACCGAGGACGACGAGCTGGTCCACCTGCACTGGGGGCCCAGGATCTCGCTCGCCGACGCCCAAGCCCTCGCCGCCCGGCCGCTGCCGGACGCCTGGCCGTTCGAGTCCGCGCTCGACGGCCGTGAGGAGTACCCGGTCGAAGGCGGCCCCCGGTTCGTCCCCCCCGCCCTGTCCGTGCGCACCGACGAGCGCCGCGGCACCGAGTGGACGTTCGAGACGCACGAGATCGCCCACGCGGGAAGCGCGGACGAGGAGCTGCGGCTGCGGTTCCGGGACGCGGCACTGACGATCACCCTGCACTACCGGATGCGCGGAGACGTCGTCGAGCGCTGGGTGACGCTGCGCAACGAGGGTCCCGCGGCGGAGCTGCTGCGCGCCGACTCCGCGACCTGGACGCTCCCCGAGCGCGACGGCTGGCGGCTGTCCCATCTGCACGGCCGGTGGGCCGCGGAGTCCCGGCTGACCGCCGCGCCGCTCACCTACGGCGAGCACGTCATCGGCAGCCGCCGCGGTCACACCGGGCACCAGCACCTGCCCTGGGTCGCCGCGGACACCGACGCCACCGAGGAGCGCGGCGAGGTCTACGGCTGCGCCCTGGGCTGGTCCGGCTCCTGGCGGATCGCCGTCGCCCGGCTGCCCGACGCGCGCGTGCAGATCACCGGCGGCGCCGGGCACGACGACTCGGGGCTGGCGCGGCTGACCGCGGGGGAGTCCTTCACCACGCCCGTCTTCGCCGGGCTGTGGAGCGACGAGGGCTTCGGCGGCGCGAGCCGCGCCTGGCACGCCTATCAGCGCACCCATATCGTCCCGGGCGCGGACCGGGACCGGCCGGTGCTGTTCAACTCCTGGGAGGCGACGGGCTTCGACATCTCCGAGGAGCGCCAGCGCGCGCTCGCCCGGCGGGCCGCCCGCCTCGGCGTCGAGCTGTTCGTCGTCGACGACGGCTGGTTCGGCGCCCGCACCAGCGACCGCGCGGGCCTCGGCGACTGGACGCCCAACCCGGACCGCTTCCCGGCCGGCCTCGGCCCGCTCGCCGACGAGGTGCACTCCCTCGGCATGCGGTTCGGGATCTGGGTCGAACCGGAGATGGTCAACCCGGACAGCGAGCTGTACCGCGCCCACCCGGACTGGGTGCAGCACCAGACAGGACGAAAGCGGACGGAATTTCGCCATCAGCTCGTACTGAACCTGGCGCGCGAGGACGTCCAGGAGTACCTGTGGGAGCGGCTGCACACCCTGCTCTCCAGCGCCCCCGTCGACTATGTGAAGTGGGACTTCAACCGCTGCTTCACGGACGCCGGCTGGCCCGGCGATTCCTACCCGCAGCGTCTGTGGGCCGACCACGTACGGGCGCTGTACGCCCTGCTGGACCGGCTGCGCGCCGCCCATCCCGGCGTCGCCTTCGAGTCCTGCTCGGGCGGCGGCGGCCGGATCGACCTCGGGGTGCTCGGCCGTACCGAGCAGGTGTGGACCTCCGACAACACCGACCCGCTCGACCGGCTCGCCATCCAGCACGGCTTCAGCCAGATCCACCCCGCGTGCGTAATGGCCGCCTGGGTCACCGACAGCCCCAACACCCAGCTCAACGGCCGGACCAGCTCCCTGAGATTCCGATTCGTCAGCGCCATGGCCGGGGTCCTCGGCATCGGCGGCGACCTCACCCGGTGGACCGACGAGGAGCTGGCCGAGGCGCGCGGCTGGGTGGACCTCTACAAGGAGATCCGGCCGCTGGTCCAGCGCGGCGACCTGTACCGCCTGCGGCCTCCGGGTGGCGGGCTGAGCGCCGTGCAGTACGTCCTCGGCGACGAGACGGTCGTCCTCGCCTGGCTGCAGTCCCAGCACCACGGGGAGCCCGTACCGGCGCTGCGGCTGCGCGGGCTCGACCCGACAGCGGCGTACGAATGCCGTGAAACGGGCGAAGTGCACCGGGGAGCCGTGCTGCTGCACCACGGGGTGCGCCTCGGACTGCGAGGCGACCTCGATGCGACGGTTCTCCGCCTCCGTCGCATCTGAGCGATCTGTCCGAATTGCAGCCTTAGTCGTAACTCGCTCTGGAATAAAGAGTTCTGGAGCGGTGTCACGTGAGGAGGCTCATATTCGTGACGGTGAGTCGCCCGTCATGTTCACGTAATTCTCCCGGTTTTCAAGGGTGTTCACGGAAAAGGAAGGCTCCGTGATCGACGGAGTGTGACCGTGAATTCCGGGGCGGAAGAGATCGAAAAGCGACAGAGGGCAACCTTTCGCTTGTCCCCGTGCGTCCAGGTCGCTTACGTTCCACACCGATCCAGGCGGAACGCCGAATCCTGCCGCCGCCTGGTGCCCGCGCAAACCCACCCGTGCACGGCAGGAGCGGGGGACCCACAGGTTTTCACCGCCTGTTCCGGTCCTCGGAACAGGCTTGGGGTAAAGCCGCGTCTCGGCGCGGCCGGACATCTCCAGTCCGCACCCGACAGCTCACCTCGCAGGCGCCGGAGAGGAATTCGCCATGCCCGCGAAGGGTAAGCACCGCCGTCCGAAGACCCAGCGCTTCACCCGTTCCATCGCCGTCGCCGGCACCGGTGGAGCCGCGCTCGCGCTGCCCCTCATGGGGGCCGCCGCAGCCCATGCCGCCACCCCGCAGACCGCCGCGGAAGACACCACCCGGTCCGTCGCGTCCGTGCAGCAGTCCGCGGCGAAGAAGGCCGCGGAAAAGTCCGCCGAGAAGAACTCCGGTGTGCGTATCTACACCGTGAAGTCCGGTGACTGCCTCTCGAAGATCGCCGAGGACCAGAAGGTCGACGGCGGCTGGCAGCGGCTCTACGCCGACAACCGCGCCACCGTCGGCGAGGACCCGTCGCTGATCCACCCCGGCCTCAAGCTGACCCTCGGCAAGAAGGCCGCCGCCTCCGCGCCGAAGAGTTCCTCCGCCGAGCAGTCCAAGCCGTCGCAGTCCTCCCAGGGCTCGTCGCAGCAGTCGTCCGGCGCCTCGAAGAAGTCCGAGTCGGCCGAGTCGGCGAAGACGGCAGAGTCGGCGCAGTCGCAGTCCGCCAAGCCGGCCGCGGCGTCCTCCCCGCAGACCTCCACCGCCGCCCAGGCCGCCACGGTCGCCGGCGGTCACACCGCTCCGGTCGCGGGCGCCGGCATCGGTACCGCCTACAAGGTCGCGGGCAGCATGTGGTCCAGCGGCTACCACACCGGCGTCGACTTCGTCGTCCCGACCGGCACCTCGCTCAAGGCCGTCGGCGCGGGCACCGTCGTCTCCGCCGGCTGGGCCGGCGCGTACGGCAACCAGGTCGTCATCAAGCTCGCCGACGGCTACTACGCCCAGTACGCCCACCTGTCCGCGCTGTCGGTGTCGGCCGGCCAGTCCGTGACCGCCGGTCAGCAGGTCGGCCTCTCCGGCTCGACCGGCAACTCGACCGGCCCGCACCTGCACTTCGAGATCCGCACCACCCCGGACTACGGCTCGGACGTGGACCCGGTCGCCTACCTCCGCTCGAAGGGCGTCTCCCTCTGACGACTCCCTGCCGCGCCGGTTCCTGACCCCGGCCGCACACGCCGCCGAAGGCCGGACCCCGACCCCGGGTCCGGCCTTCGGCGTGTGCGCGGCCGTATGTCCATGGCAGAGTGACCGTCGTCAGTGGCAAGCGCTTTCTGCCGGTGCTGTGCATCCGCGCTTTCCCTCCGCGCTCTCCATCCGTCGAGGAGCCGTCCCCCGTGACCACCACACGCAGAGCCTTCGCCACCCTGGCCACGGGCGCCGCCCTGGCGGCCCTCGCCCCGACCCCGAGCGCGGCCACGACTGCGACCACGGATGCGAGCGCGCACGCCGGGCAGGCCGCGCCCCGCCGCCGCCCCCGGCTCATCGCCCGCGACGACTTCCGCCACGGCCTCGGTAAGTGGGCCGCCGAACTCCAGGACGGCGGCACGGTCACGGCCTCCC
Source organism: Streptomyces sp. NPDC052687 (assembly GCF_040678395.1). Taxonomy (NCBI): domain Bacteria; kingdom Bacillati; phylum Actinomycetota; class Actinomycetes; order Kitasatosporales; family Streptomycetaceae; genus Streptomyces; species Streptomyces sp. NPDC052687. Next base: position 76,206 of record NZ_JBFATR010000030.1, read on the forward strand.
GCGGCGTACTGGACATCGATGTGCCCAGCGGGGCCACGGTGTGGTTCCGGCAGAGGCTCCAAGGGCCGTACGTCCTGGCGTACACCGCCACCCCGGTCGCGGCCGGCGGCCCCAACGACCGTGTCTCGGACCTGAACAACTTCTGGAACGCCACGGACGTCCGCTCCCCGCACGACCTGTTCGCCACCCCGCGCGGCGGGGCCCTGACGGAGTACGACCACCTGACGACGTACTACGCGGGATACGGCGCCAACCACAACACCACCACGCGGCTGCGCCGGTACATCGGCGAGGCCGGTGTCCGGCCGCTCGTGTTCGACTACACCGAGCCGCTGCTCGTGCCCAACGGGCCGAACCGCGTGCGGATCGTCTCCGCGGGACCGACCGTCCAGTGGTGGAACAACGGGCGGCTCGTGTTCGACTACACGGACCCGGAACCGTACACCGCGGGCCACTTCGCGTTCCGGACGGTGTGGAGCCACTTCCGCATCAGTGACTTCCGCGTGTGGCGGCTTATTCCGTAGTTGACCAATCCTTGAAGAGTGGCTTATCTCACCGCCCGTCAACCCCTGCCTACGGTCGCGTAAGTCACATTCGAGGGTGAATCATGAGCCGTTGTGGCAGACGATTCGAAGAATGACAGCAGATCAGTGATCGGGTCGTACGTGGCGGTGGGGGACAGCTTCACCGAGGGCGTCGGCGACCCCGGCCCCGACGGGGCGTTCGTCGGCTGGGCCGACCGGCTCGCGGTGCTGCTCGCGGACCGCAGGCCCGAGGGCGACTTCGCGTACACGAACCTCGCCGTGCGCGGGAAACTGCTCGACCAGATCGTGGCGGACCAGGTGCCGCGGGCCATCCAACTGGCGCCCGATCTGGTCTCGTTCTGCGCCGGCGGCAACGACATCATCCGGCCCGGTACCGACCCGGACGACGTCGCCGAGCGGTTCGAGCGGGCGGTCGCCGCGCTGACCGCCGCCGCGGGCACCGTGCTCGTCACCACCGGCTTCGACACCCGGGGCGTGCCGCTGCTCAAGCACCTCCGCGGCAAGATCGCCACGTACAACGGGCACGTGCGGGCCATCGCCGACCGGTACGGATGCCCCGTGCTCGACCTGTGGTCCCTGAAGTCCGTCCAGGACCGCCGGGCCTGGGACCACGACCGGCTGCACCTCTCGCCCGAGGGCCACACCCGCGTGGCCCTGCGCGCCGGCCAGGCTCTCGGGCTGCCCGTCCCCGCCGACCCCGAGCAGCCGTGGCCCCCGCTGCCGCCGCGCGGCACCTTCGAGGTCCGCCGGGACGACGTGCACTGGGCGCGCGAGTACCTGGTGCCCTGGATCGGCCGCCGGCTGCGCGGCGAGTCCTCCGGCGACCACGTCACCGCGAAGGGCACCCTTTCGCCGGACGACATCAAGATGCGGATCGCGGCGGTGGCGTAAGGGAGCCCCCGCCGACGACCGTCTCTTTCGGTCTCGGTTTCGGTTTCGCTCGGTCCCGGTCTCGGCGATTTCGCGCGGTCCCCTCGTTACGGCCGGCGGGGGGATCGCGCGGAGTGGTACGGGGAGGGGACAGGGGCGCGGGATGGCCGGCGAGACGTCTCCTCAGCCCTGCGACAGCCCGAGCTCCCGGTTCAGTGCCCCGTCCACCCACTGCTGGGCGCGTGTGCGCGAGACCGCGCCCTCGTAGGACGTGAGCTGTATGGCGAGCCCGTCGAGGAGGGCGGTGAGGCGCAGCGCGGTGGCCTCGGGGTCCGGGCAGTGGAACTCGCCCGCGGCCACGCCCTCGGCGACGACCTCGGTCAAGGCCGCCTTCCACTGCCGGTCGAGGTCCCGCGTGACCTCCCGCAGCGCGGGCTCGCGCAGCGCCGCCGCCCAGCCCTCGATCCACAGCCGCCAGCCCTTGGCCTGGCCGGTGGGGGCGTACCAGCGCACGGCCGCGCGGAGCCGGCGCAGCGCGGTGGTGCGGCGGCCGAGCAGCCCGCGCAGCCGGGCCAGATCATCCTCGGCGGCGTACGCGAAGGCGGCCGCGACCAGCTTCTCCTTGGTCGAGAAGTGATAGAGGACCAGCGCGTTGCTCACCCCGAGCGCCGAGGCGACGTCCGCGATGCGCACCGCCGCCACGCCCCGCGCCTCGATCTGCTCCACCGCGGCCCGCAGCAACTCCTCGCGCCGCTGTTCGACGCTCAACCGGACTCTCGCCATCAGGTCACCCTAACGGCCGTCACCGCTGCCGGCCGCGGCGCTCGGGCTGCTGAACCACCGTTCAGCAGTGGAGCCCCTTTCCGACCGGCCCGCCGCGGTGTCGGCGGGGCGGACCATAATGGGAGGCCTCACCGACTCCACCTGGAGGTACCGTGGCCGCTTCCCGTTCCCCGAACTCCGGGCTGCGCGCCCTGCGGCCCGCGGCGTTCGGCGCGGACCCCGGTGGTGAGCGCCTGGCACGGATCCGCAGATCGCCCCACTTCAAGGACGGCGTCTTCCAGAACCCCGGCGGCCCCTCCCGGATCCGCCCCTCCGGCTCGGCCCGCGACTTCGCGAAGGTCTACTTCGACAAGGACGCCCGCCCGCGCCGCACTCCCGCGAGCCGTGTGCCGGTCCACCCGACGACCCTCGCCGACCTCGCCAAGCCCCCGGCCACCGGGCTGCGGCTGACGTGGATGGGCCACTCCAGTGTCCTCGCCGAGATCGACGGGCAACGGGTGCTGTTCGACCCCGTCTGGGGCGAGCGCTGCTCCCCGTTCCCCTTCGCCGGCCCGCGCCGCCTGCACCCCGTGCCGCTGCCGCTCGCCGCGCTCGGCCCGGTCGACGTCGTCGTCATCTCGCACGACCACTACGACCACTTGGACATGCCCACGATCAAGGCGCTGGCCGGGACGGACACCCTGTTCGCCGTGCCGCTCGGCGTGGGCGCCCACCTGGAGGCCTGGGGCGTGTCCCCGGCCCGCCTGCGCGAACTGGACTGGCACGAGTCGGCCCTCGTCGGCGGCCTCACCCTCACCGCCACCCCGGCCCGCCACTTCTGCGGCCGCGGCCTGCGCAACACCCAGCACACCCTCTGGGCGTCCTGGACCGTCGCCGGCGAGGAACACCGCATATTCCACAGCGGCGACACCGGTTACTTCACCGGCTTCCAGGACATCGGCGCCGCGTACGGCCCCTTCGACGCCACGATGATCCAGATCGGGGCGTACAGCGACTTCTGGCCGGACATCCACATGACCCCCGAGGAGGGCGTACGGGCCCACCTCGACCTCCAGGGCGGCAGTCCCGCGGGGGTGCTGCTGCCGATCCACTGGGGCACCTTCAACCTGGCACCGCACGCCTGGGCCGAGCCGGGGGAGTGGACCAAGGACGCCGCGGAGGAGGCCGGGCAGGCCGTCGCCCTGCCGCGCCCCGGCGAGCCGTTCGAACCGGCCGGGAAGCTTCCGGCGGACGCCTGGTGGCGCGCGGTGTCCCGGCCGATCGCCCACCCGTGGCGCCGGCCGCCGGCCGAGGTGACGGCGGCCGCCGGGGCCGCCACGGCCACCACGGCCGCCAGCGAGAGCACGGCCGCCGCGGAGAGCACGGCCGCCGCGGAGAGCACGGTCGCCGGTGGTGAAGCCGGCCCCAAGGACCTCGACCTGGCGGGCGAGCGGTGAGACGCGCCCCGTAGGGGGTGAGAAAACCGGTTGAGGCGACCCGTGTCCGGCTCCCTACGATGAGCGGCGACAGCCTCGTGTGAGGGAGACAGCGGAGCCGGAGAGGGACTCGGTGCAGTCGGCGCGATGGGCCACCTGCGGTGAGCGGGCGGGGCGTGGGCCGCGTAACGCTCACGGGGTGTGGTGGCCACTGATCCGAAGACCTCGGACGTACCGCTGAGCCGTACCGCGGTGCGGACGGCTCGCTTCGACGTGCCCTTTTTCCTCCCCTCACCCGACCGGTGCCCATCTGTGCCCTGACGCGGCCTCGTGTGGCCTTGCGCGGCCTCGCGTGCCCCTCGGGCACCGGCGCCGGCACCGGCCGGGTCCGTCCCGTACGAGGTCATGAGAGACACCGACAACGTCAGATTCCTGCCCGCGCTGCTGGTCATCGCGCTGAGCGGCGCCATCGTCGAGCTGGACATGTCCGTGCCCGGCTTCCCCGACATCGCCCGGGCGCTGCACGCGTCCGAGGCGACGGTCCAGCTGACCGTCACCTACAACTTCCTCGGCTACTGCCTGGGCGCCCTGGTCCACGGTCCGCTGTCGGACCGGTTCGGCCGGCGGGCCGTCATGCTCGCGGGGAACACCGTGATGCTGATCGGCGCGCTGGGGTGCGCCCTCGCACCGGACATCGGGTTCCTGCTCGCCTCCCGGTTCGTCCAGGGCTTCGGCGCCAGCACCTCCGTCGTCCTGGTGTTCGTCATCATCGCCGACGTCTACGACGGCCCCAGCATGCTGCGGATGTTCGGCCTCACCAACGCCGCCATGTCGGCGCTCATGACGGCCGCGCCCGCCCTCGGCGGCGTCGTCAACCGCACCCTCGGCTGGCGCGGCACCTACGCGGTCGTCTTCGCCGTCACGCTGGCGGCGCTCGTGCTGATGGCGCTGTTCCTGCCCGAGACCGGCGGGCGTGAGCGGGTGAAGGGCGGCGCCCGGCGGGTCGCGGCCGACTACCGCAGGCTGCTGTCCAGTCCGCGGTTCCTCGCGGCGTCGCTGGTGCCGAGCCTGCTGTTCGCGGCGTACATGGTGTTCATCGCGGCCGGCTCGTTCCTGTACATGGACCGCTTCGGGCTGTCCACGCTGGGCTTCGCGGCCCATCTGCTGGTGGTCGTGGCGTCGTTCGCGCTCACCAGCCTGTACGCCGCGAGGCTCATGGACCTGCTCGGCGGCCCGGAGCGCACGGTGGCCTGCGCGGTGGCCGCCACGGTCGTGGGCGTCGGTCTGTTCCTGCTGCTCGGTGACGGGCCGGTGGGCACCACGGCCGCGCTCGTGGTGTTCTGCGTGGGCTACGCCGCCCTGTACCCCGTGGTGTTCGGGCGGTCCCTCCAGGTGTTCCCCGCACTCCAGGGAGCGGCCTCCTCGCTCACCATGAGCGGCCGGGCCCTGCTCGTGACGGTGTTCACCGGTGTCGCGAGCAGCCTGTTCACCGGCGACGCCACGGTCACCGCCACGGTCATGGCGGCGGCCACCCTCACCGCCGCGCCGCTGGCCTTCGTCGGGCGGGTGAAGGCGGGCGAGGCGGAAGGAGCCCGCGCGGCGGACTCCGGGGGAGGGGGCGCCGCGGACTCCGGAGGAACCGGCGCCGCGGACGCCGGGGAGTCCGGGACCGTGAGCGGCCGCGGACCCTCGTAACGGCCGCCCCGCGGGCCTCAGCCCGCCCCGCCGAGTGCCTCGTCCGGTACGCCCAGACGGAGCCGGAACGCCTCGCGGCCCTCCTCCGTCAGCCGTACGACGCGGGAGCCCTCGGCGGGCACCAGCCAGGACCGGTCGAGCGCGTGCCGGTACACGCCCGCGGCCACCGCGCCCGCCAGGTGCGGGCGGCGCTCGGTCCAGTCCTGGCAGGTGCCCGGCCGGAAGCCGACGCCAACGTACCTGTCTGTTCGTCCGATTGACGTCAGCCCGCAGCGCGGTGGCCGTCCTCCGGTCGGGTGGCATCGCCCCGCACATCGGCCCGGAACGGCCCCTGGCCGGCCGCGTGCTCGCGATCATGCGGCGGTGACTGCCGAACACCACCGACCCACCCGCCCCCGCCGGCTCCCGCTGCTGGCCGGTCTGGGCGCGCTGGGCCTGCTGCCGCTGTTGTCCGCACTGCCCGCCTCGGCACAGCCCGCCGAGGCGCGCACCACCGACCGCACCGCCACCACGAGCGCGCGGACCGCTTCCGTCGGCGCCCCCGGTCCGGCCCGCCCGGCCACCCCAGGCGAGGCCCGCACCGACCTCTATCTGCGCACGATCCGCGAGAACCCGCGGGCCCTGCGGGAGTTCTTCGAGCGCCTGCCCAAGGGCGGCGAGCTGCACAACCACCTCTCCGGCGCCGTCCGGACCGAGTATCTGATCGAGCTGGCCGCCGAGGACGGCCTGTGCATCGACACGGCCACGACGACCGCCGTTCCCCCGCCCTGCGGACCGGGCACCCGGCCCGCCGCGGACGCCCGCACGGACCGGGCCTTCCACGACACGATCCTGCGCGCCTGGTCCATGCAGGACTTCCCGGCGGACGGCAACGGCCACGACCACTTCTTCGCCACCTTCGGGAAGTTCGGCGAGGTGACCTGGCGCCACCCCGGCAAGCTGCTCGCCCAGGTGGCCGACGACGTGGTCCGCCACAACCAGTTCTACCTGGAGACCATGGCCACCCCTGCCTCCGAGGGCGCCAAGCGGCTCGCCGCCGAGGTCGGCTGGAACGACGACCTCGCCGCCCTGCACCGCGCGCTGACCGCGGACGGCAGGCTGGACAAGCTGGTCGCCGAGGCCCGCAAGGAGGCCGACTCCGCCACCGCCGAGTTCCGCGCCGAGGCGCGTTGCGACACCGATCGGCCCCGGCCGGGCTGCGCGCTGCCGGTGCGCTGGATCTCCCAGGTGTCCCGCAACAGCGTCCGGGAGCGGGTCTTCGTCCAGATGGCACTCGCGATGCGGCTCGCCGAGCGCGACCCGCGGTTCGTCGCCGTCAACCTCGTCCAGCCCGAGGACGGGGAGACCTCGCTGCGCGACTACCGCCTGCACATGCGCATGCTGGCCTTCCTGCGCGACCAGTACCCGGACGCCCATGTCACGCTGCACGCGGGCGAGTTGTGGCCGGGGCTGGTCAAGCCCGAGGACCTGAGATTCCACATCAAGGAGGCCGTGGAGGTCGCCGGCGCCGAACGCGTCGGCCACGGCGTCGACCTGGTCCACGAGGACGACTGGCAGGGTACCGCCCGCACCATGGCGGCCCGCGAGGTCGCCGTCGAGGTGCCGCTCACCAGCAACGCCCAGATCCTCGGCGTCAAGGGCGCCGACCACCCGTTCCAGACGTACCGGGCGTACGGCGTGCCCGTCGTGCTCGCCACCGACGACCCCGGGGTCTCCCGGATCGACATCAGCCACGAGTACCGGTACGCCGCCCAGAGCTACGGCCTGTCCTACCGCCAGCTGAAGGACCTGGCGCGGGCCTCCCTGGAGTACGCCTTCCTGCCCGGCGACAGCCTGTGGCGCGGCAACCCGACCGCGCAGGGCTACCGCCCCGTCGACGCCTGCCGTGGCGAGCGCCCGGGCACGGCCGGGCCGGGCCGGGCCTGCCGTCAGCTGCTGGACAGCAGCCCCAAGGCGGCCGTCCAGTGGCGCCAAGAAGCCGCCTTCGCGGCCTTCGAGGCCGACTTCCGGCCCGGCCGCTGATCCGGCCCTCCGATCGTCGGTCCGCCTGCTAGACCCCCTCCCGCCCCGGCCGCGACGACGCGCCGGGGCGGGACTCGTAGTACACGCTGTGGAAGCGCCCGGCCTCCTCCAGCCCCGCCGGATCGTGCCCCAGCGCCCGCACCGCCTCGATCGCGTACCGCCGTTCCCGCTCGTCGGTGAACCGCCGCTGCGGGTAGGTGCGGGCGGTGTCGGCCGTGGTGCGCAGACCGCGGTCGGCGAGCGCCCCGATCACGGGTTCGTACGACACGGTGCGCAGCACGAACGCGCTCACCCACATCGGACGCCGGGCACCGTCCAGCAGGCGGGCGAAGGTCCGCTCCGTGACGTAGCTGCCGCCGCCGGTGAGCGTGACCAGGCCGACCTCGGAGAGCGCGCGGGCCAGTTCCGGACCCGGCGGGGACTGCTCCAGGTCGTCGCTGAAGGCGGCGTCCAGCAGGCCCACCTCACGGGCGTAGCCCACCGCGGGCACCGAGACGTCCAGGCCGTACACCGGCAGCGCGTCGGAGCGGCGCCGCTCGGCGTAGAACCGCTTGTCCCAGGCGGCCAGCTCGGCCGTCGACATGTCCCGCACCGCCGGGGAGCCGTAGCGCTCGTACAGCTCCGCCAGGGTCACGTCATGATTGAGCAGCGCCGCGTTGATGCCGTACGAGCAGCACAGGTCCAGCACCGCCGGGACGCCGGGCAGGCCGTCGTCGAGCGCGGCCCGCTCGGCGGCCACACGGCGGAAGACCGGCTGGGCGTGGTGCGGGATCTCGTACTCCAGCGGGCCGAGCCGCGTGAAGTACGCCCGCGGATCCGCCTGGCCGTAGATGTCGTCGAAGCGTGCTTTACCACTCGCCATCGCGCGCCGGCTCCCGCTCGTAGGGCACCGTGGATCTCGCGATCCCCGATATGCCTTGTACTCCCTGTTTCACCCATGATGTCCCTCGCCCGTTCCCGGTGCGTCCCGAGGAGCCCGCGCGGCGTGTTCGGCACGACGAGGCGTCACACTGAGTGATGCTCCCCCTAGGCCTTCGGTGAGCCGGGCGAGAGGGGCGGGCGGTGGTGAACGGCCCGGCGAGTGGTTGCGCGTCCGCAGGGGAGAGGGCTGGGGCGGGGAAAGGGGCATCGATGGTGTGGCCGATATCGACTGGCTCTGACCAGGCCTGATCGGTCTCTTTTGGTTCGTGCCTGATGAGGAGACGGGTTTATCGGTCTGTCGTGCGATGCCTCATACCAGAGCGGGACGCTTTGCGAGGGACTTTGTCAACTGCCCACCGCACATGATGCGTTGGCGACTACTGTGAGTGTCCGTCGGGCGACGCGGGACCGCACTCCGGTCCGGCCGGCCGGCATCTCCATGGCGCATGCCCGCAGGACGCGAGACCGCGCGTCCGGGCCCCGACCGACGGACCAGTACGAGGACACCGATGTCACACCTCCGCGCACCGGCCGCACGCGCAGACCGCCGCGAAGGCGGACGGCACGGACGACCGGTCGCCCGCACGGCCCCCGCACTGCCCGAGGCCCACATACGGTCCCAGTTGCTGCGCCTGGCGGTCCTGCCCCCCGTCGCCGTCGCCCTCGCCGGCTGCGCGGCCGTGCTGTTCACCGTGCGCTCCACCGGCGCGCGCACCAGCCCCACCCTGTGGGCCGTCCTCGCCGGCGCGGTGTGCGTGGCGCTCGCGGGCATCGCGATCGCCGCCGTCGCCGCCGGGCGCGCCGCCC